>CAZFSH010000078.1:3564-10356 GCA_964521935.1 uncultured Propionivibrio sp. | reverse complement strand
AAGGTGAGGACGGCCGCATTCCGGTCGTCGGTGTGGCCGGCAGTCGCAACACGACTGGGATTGCGCGCCTGGTTGCCTGGTTGCTGCGGGTGTCGGGCAAGCGCGTCGGACTGGCCTGCGGCGATGGCATGTTTATCGATCGGCGCGTGGTTGATGCCCGGCCCGTTACGAAATTTGAAACAGCCCAGTGCGTGCTGATGAACCGCAGTATTGACTCCGCCGTGTTTGAGACCGGTGCTGAAATGATTCTGCGCGATGGCTTGCCGTATGACCGCTGCAAGGTGGCGATTGTCACCGACTCCACGTTGACCGCCGTCGCTACTGAGTATGCGATCACCACCCCCGAACAGCTCTACAACGTGTTACGTGGCCCGGTAGATACGGTGCTGGCCGATGGCGTCGCTGTGCTTAACGCCGATGACGCGCTGGTCGCCTCGATGGCGGAGCTGAGTGATGGCGGCGTGGTCTTGTACGCGCAGTCACGGGCCGCCGAGGCGCTGGGCGCGCATCGTGCCAATGGTGGCCGTGCCGTGCTGCTGGATGGCAACACGGTGGTTTTGGCGACGGGCGCGGACGAGAGCACATTTGATACGCTCGACAATCTGCTCGCGGGCATCACCAGTGTCAATGCGGAACATGTGCTGGCTGCCTTGGCCGCGACCTGGGGAATGGGCTTGGCGCCCGAGCTGATTCGTGCCGGCATCAAAACCTACGTGGCCGACCGCCGGGCGGCCGAACGGGCCACCCCCTAAGCTACC
The DNA here is from genome assembly GCA_964521935.1 of uncultured Propionivibrio sp. Taxonomy (GTDB): domain Bacteria; phylum Pseudomonadota; class Gammaproteobacteria; order Burkholderiales; family Rhodocyclaceae; genus JADJEF01. The sequence continues at coordinate 9,598 of CAZFSH010000078.1, read as the reverse complement.
TCATAAGCCACCGCATCCTGATTTAGCGCCGTCCCACAGCGACTGACTTTTCGCGACTCACTTTTACCGACTTTATTTTTTCATCGAGGAACATCATGGAAGTTTCCCGTATTCGTGCTCTGCGTGGCCCCAACTTGTGGAGCCGTCATACTGCCATTGAGGCCATTGTTAGCTGTGAAGGGCCGGAGATCGTGATTAGCGACATGCCCGGCTTTGAAGCGCGCGTACGCGAACGTTTCCCGGGGCTGGGTAGTCTGCAGCCCAAGGGACGCAGTGGCCCGGTGTCGATGGCCAGTGTGCTGGAAGCCGCTGTGCTGAATTTGCAAGCCCACGCCGGGTGTTCTGTCACCTTCAGCCGCACCCAGGCGACGCCAGATAAAGGCGTGTTCCAGGTGGTGGTCGAATACACCGAAGAAGAAGTCGGTCGCCTGGCGCTGGAGCTCGGGCAGCAATTGATTGCGACGGCGCGCGAAGACAAACCCTTCGATCTGGACGCGGCCTTGGCGCAGCTCAAAGAGCTGGACGAAGACATTCGCCTCGGCCCGTCGACCGGGGCCATCGTTGATGCGGCGGTGGCGCGTGGCGTCCCCTTCCGGCGCTTGACGTCGGGCAGTCTGGTTCAGTTCGGCTGGGGCTGTAAGCAGCGCCGTATTCAAGCCGCGGAAGTGGATAGCACTAGCGCCATTGCCGAATCCAGTGCGCAGGATAAGGATCTGACCAAGCTGTTGCTCAAAGCGGCCGGCGTGCCGGTACCGGAAGGCCGGCCGGTTGCTGACGTCGATGATGCCTGGGCCGCCGCCGAAGAAATTGGCGTGCCGGTTGTGGTCAAGCCGCAGGACGGTAATCAGGGGAAGGGCGTGACGGCCAATGTGCTGACCCGCGACCACCTGGAAATCGCCTTTCGCGTGGCCAAGGAGTTTCGCGATGACATCATGGTCGAGCGCTATCTGCCGGGCCACGACTTCCGTTTGCTGGTGGTGGGCGACAAGCTCGTCGCTGCGGCCCGTCGCGATCCGCCGCACGTAGTCGGCGATGGCGTGCACACCATTCGTGAACTGGTCGCGGAAGAGAACAAGAATCCCCGTCGCGGCGATGGCCATGCCACACCAATGACACGTATCCGTATTGACGACATTGCCGTAGCGCGCCTGAAAATTCAAGGCTTCAAACCGGATGATGTGCCCCCGAAAGGTGCGCGCATCATGATGCGTAACAATGCCAATCTGTCCACGGGCGGTTCGGCGACAGACGTGACCGATGACGTGCACCCGGAAGTGGCTCAGCGTGCCATCGCCGCCGCGAAAATGGTGGGCTTGGATATTTGTGGCGTCGACGTGGTGTGCAACACCGTTACCCGGCCGCTCGAAGAACAGGCGGGCGGCATCGTTGAAGTTAATGCTGCGCCCGGCTTGCGTATGCACGCGTACCCTTCGTACGGCAAAGGTCGGCCGGTGGGCGAGGCGATCATGGATTTGATCTACCCCAATGGCGATGATGGTCGGGTGCCGGTGGTTGCCGTCACCGGCACCAATGGCAAAACCACCACCGTGCGCTTGATTGCCCATTTGCTCGGAGCCAAGGGTTTGAAGGTTGGCTTTACCGGCACGGATGGCGTTTATGTCAACGGTCGGCGCATCGATACCGGCGATTGTTCCGGGCCGAAGAGTGCGCGCAATGTGCTGATGCACCCGGATGTCGAGGCCGCCGTGTTTGAAACGGCGCGTGGTGGTTTGCTGCGCGAAGGTTTGGCCTTTGACGTGTGCAAGGTTGCCGTGGTCACCAACATCGGTATGGGGGATCATCTGGGCCTGAACTACATCACCACGGTCGAAGACCTTGCCGTACTCAAGCGTGTGATCGTACAAAACGTCGCCAAAGACGGCATGGCCGTGCTCAATGCCAATGACCCGATTTGCGTCACCATGGCCGAAACCTGCCCCGGCAGCGTGACCTTCTTTGCGCTGGATGTGAACCTGCCCGCCATGACCGCGCATCGCGCCCTGGGCAAGCGTGTGGTGTACATGGATGGTGGCGATATCGTGGCCGAGCAAGGTCAAAGCATTCATCGCATTCCCCTCTCGGTTGTACCGCTCACGCGTAATGGCACGATCAGCTTCCAGGTGGAAAACGTCATGGCCTCGGTGGCGGCGGCCTGGGCGCTGGGCATGGATTGGGCAATCATTCAGCGTGGTCTCGTCGGCTTTGTTAGTGATGCCAACAGTGTTCCCGGGCGCTTCAATCTGTTTGATTACAAAGGCGCGACGATCATTGCCGACTACGGCCACAACCCCGATGCCATGCTCGCCTTGACGACCGCCGTTAAAGGCATGACCGCGAACAAGCGCAGTGTGGTGATCAGTGCTGCCGGGGATCGGCGTGACGAAGACATCAGCCAGCAGACAAAAATTCTGGGCGATGTGTTTGACAGCGTGGTGCTTTACCAGGATGCGTGTCAGCGTGGGCGGGCAGATGGTGAAGTGCTGGCTTTGCTGCGCCAGGGTTTGCAGGGTGCCAGCAAAGCCACGATGGTCGAAGAGATCACGGGCGAATTCCTGGCGATCGACACGGCCATGGGGCGTCTGAAGGCCGGCGACCTGTGCCTGATTCTGGTTGATCAGGTTGAGGAAGCGCTGGCGCACATTGCCAAGCGAATTGCCGAAGCGAAGTAAGCGCGTTGTTACGCAGTAACTCGTTATGGCTATGCCCCTTTGATCCACTTCATTGAGAAAACACCTGTGAATACTTTATTTGCCCCGGCCATCGGATTGATGAATCGCCTGCGCTATCCGCAGAAATTTGCCTTGCTTGGCGTGGTGGCACTGTTGGCCATTGTCATATTGCAGTCGTTGATTTACCGCGAGTTGAATCGGGTGATCAAGCCATCGCGGCAGGAACTAACCGGTGTCGCGATTTTGGCACCGGTCAATCGCATGACGCAGGCCATGCAGCAGCACCGGGGAATGTCCTCCGGCATTCTCAATGGCAACGAGGCCTTGAAGCCGCAGCGTGCCGAAAAGGAGCAGAAGGTCGATCAGGAACTCGCCGCCGCCGAAGCGCTGATGTCGCCGGAGATGATCAAGACCACAGTTTGGCAATCGATGCGCAGTGATTGGCTCAAGCTCAAGGCGGATGGGCTGGCGATGCCGGCGCCTGACAACCTGAAGCTGCATACGCGCATGATTGCTACTGCTTTAACCGCCATGGCCGATATTGCTGATATGACGGCACTGACGCTCGACCCGGATCTTGACGGCTTTTATATGATGGACGCCGTGGTGTTGCGCTTGCCCGCTGCACTGGAGCCGCTAGGCATCATGCGTGCGCGTGGTACAGGCATATTGGCCAAGAAGGCGATCACCGATGACCAGCGACTGGCGATCAGTGTCTTGATGGACCGTATCGAAAGCATGCAGGTCGCGCAAAAGAACTCACTGGAAAAAGTGATGGCCAGCACACCGAAAACGCGAGCGGTGCTGGCGGAAAGCAGCAAGCGTTTTGAGAGCGACGTTACGGCGTTGCTGGCACTTGTGCGCAGCGACATTCTTGGCGGCAGCTTTCAGACCGAGTCCACCGCTTATTTCAAGCAAACCACGAGTGTGATTGATCAGGGCTACCAACTGATGTTTGATGCGTTATTGCCCACCCTGGATAGGGTTATCCGTGATCGTCTGGACCGTGATGAAACCGCCTTGAAGCTGACTTTTGTCGTGACTATTGGCGTCACCCTGCTCTTCGCCTGGCTGGCGATTGGTGCCTATCTGGCGATGAGCGCTGGGGTGCGTGCCTTGGGCGAAGGTGCCGAGCGTTTGGCGGCGGGTGACTTGACCGGGAGGGTAGTTTGCCCCAGCCGCGACGAGCTCGATGATGTGGCCGGCCACTTCAATCACATGGCTGAGAGCATGCATGCCTTGCTACGAACCGTGCAGCAAACTGTCTCTCGCTTGGGGCAAACGGCGACCGTCGTGTCGACGTCGGCGATGACCGTGGCCAACAGCTCGGAGAAGCAGTCGGAGTCGGCCTCGGCCATGGCGGCGGCGGTCGAAGAGTTGACGGTGGGGATACACGAAATTTCTGACCACACGACCGGTGCGCAGCGTATTTCTGACGAAGCGCAACAGTTGTCCACCGAAGGCGGCTTGATCGTCGAGCAGACGGTCGCGGAGATGAAGTTGATCGCGCAAAGCGTGAATCATTCGTCCGACGTGATTGCTGAACTGGGGCGCCAGTCGGACGCTATCTCCGCCATTGTCGGCACCATCAAGGACATTGCTGATCAAACCAATCTGCTGGCGCTCAATGCGGCGATTGAAGCCGCGCGTGCCGGTGAGCAGGGCCGTGGTTTCGCCGTGGTGGCCGATGAAGTGCGTAAGCTGGCTGAGCGCACGACCCAATCAACGCAGGAAATCTCCACGATGATCGGCGCCATCCAGCAAGGCACCGCTGGCGCGGTACGCAGCATGCAGGAGGGGGTGGCGCGGGTGAATGACGGCGTTGCCTTGTCGCAGCGCGCTGGTGCCTCGATCAGCAAGATTCGCGAGGGGGCGTTGAAGGTACAGCAGGATGTCGCTGAGATCTCGAATGGCCTCAAAGAAGAAGCAATTGCCAGCACCGACATCGCTAAAAACGTCGAGCGTATCGCCAGCATGGTCGAGGCCAACAGCCAGGCGGTGAATGAAACGGCGAACGCGACCGCAGAGCTGGAGCGTTTGGCCAGTGAGTTGCAGGCTGAGGTCGCCCGCTTCACGGTGTGAGCGAAGCTAAAGTCAGCCGCTGTGGGACGGCGCCCGTCAATTATCTGAGTGGCTATCCAGCGTCTTTGGTGGCGCAGGTCCAGGCGCTGATCGATCAGGACAAGCTGGCCGCGGCCTTGCTCGCCAAATACCCCGAGGCGCACGTGATACGCAGCGATAGTGCCTTGTTCGGGTATGTGCAGGCGCTCAAGGAGCGTTATCTGCGCACGGCAGGCCCGCTCAGCAAGGTGCGTTTTGACAATACCTTGCACGTGGTGCGCAATGCGCTGGGTACCCATACGCGCATTTCGCGTGTGCAGGGCGGCAAGCTCAAGGCCAAACGCGAAGTACGCATAGCCTCCGTATTCAAGGCCATGCCGGAAGATTTTCTACGCATGATCGTGGTGCACGAACTGGCGCACATCAAGGAGCCGCAGCACGACAAAGCCTTTTATCAGCTATGCACGCACATGGCGCCCGACTATCACCAGCTGGAGTTTGACGTGCGCACCTACCTGATGCATCTGGAGGCAACGCAAAGGCCGCTGTGGGCCTAATGGCCGGGCTTAGTTTTCCAGCACCCGCACCTTGACCGTCTTACCCTTCACCTTGCCGGCGCTCAGCTTTGCCACGGCCTCACGGGCAATGCGCCGATCAACGGCGATGTAGGTGGTTTGGTCCGTTACCGTGATTTTGCCGACCTGCTCGCGCGTGAAGCCGGCCTCGCCGGTGAGTGCGCCGAGCACGTCGCCGGGGCGAATTTTTTCTTTCCGCCCACCCAGCATGAGCAAGGTGGTCATCGGTGGAATCAGCGGTTTGTTGTTGCCGCTTTGCAAGGAACCCAGGCCATGCCACTCCGGCTCACTGCCCATCATTTCGGCAATTGCCGCAACACGGCGATGATCGTTTGGGCTGCACAAGCTGAAGGCCCAGCCATCTTCATCCGCGCGGCCGGTGCGGCCAATGCGGTGAATGTGCACCTCGGGCTCTTGGGTGACGTCAACATTGATCACCGCTTCGAGCTGGGCGATGTCCAGTCCGCGTGCGGCGACATCGGTGGCGACGAGTACCGAAATGCTGCGGTTGGCAAACTGGATCAGCACCTGATCACGCTCGCGTTGCTCCAGGTCGCCGTTCAGCGTGAGCGCCTTGATGCCTTGCGCGGTTAAGACGTCGAGCAGATCGCGGCACTGCTGTTTCGTGTTGCAGAAGGCGAGCGTGCTGACCGGGCGGTAATGCTTGAGCAAGGTCGCTACCGCATCCAGACGGCCTTCGTGGCTGACTTCATAAAAGCGCTGACGAAT
>CAZFSH010000078.1:0-3464 GCA_964521935.1 uncultured Propionivibrio sp. | reverse complement strand
TGGTCCATGATGCGTCCGGGCGTGCCGACGACAATATGGGCACCGTGCTCAAGGCTGGCGCGCTGCGGGCGCATGGTGGCACCACCGCACAGCGTCAGAATTTTGATGTTGTCGGCAAAGCGCGCAAGGCGGCGAATTTCCTGCGTAACCTGATCGGCCAGCTCGCGGGTGGGGCACAGCACCATGGCTTGTACACCGAAGTGGCGTGGGTTGAGCTTGGTCAGCAGGGGCAGAGCAAAGGCGGCCGTTTTGCCGCTGCCGGTCTTGGCTTGGGCAATCAGGTCGTGGCCCGCCAGCGCCAGCGGCAAGCTGGCGGCCTGAATGGGCGTCATGTTTTGATAACCGAGCTGCTGCAGATTGCTCAGCATATCGGGTGCGAGCGGCAGTTCGGCGAAAGAGTGGCCGCTGGTTTCCTTCTCGGTCATGGTTATTTCCGTTTGGCGAAGCTGCCGGATTTTCCCCGTGGTTTCCACGGGCCACTACGCGTGTAATCGACCTCGGTTTTCTTTTTCGGCATGAGCATGGCAATGCCCGTATCTTTGGCCGAGAGCCGGTGTGCCTTCATGGCGGCGACCAGTTGGGCCGGTGTCACCTCCAGTGGGGCAAAGCCTTCTTCCGGCTCATCAATGGGTTCGTACTCCGCCAGCACTTCCTTGAGGTAGGCGACACGAGCCTCGGCGTCGGCTTTTTTCTTGGGTACGGCCATGATGGCTTCGGCGGCCGGCGTGAGTGTGTAACGCCCCTCTTCGGCGATCAGCAGCCCCCAGGAGGCGAGGCGCGTGAAAGACTCCGACATGCGGTATTCGCCGGGCATGGCACCGTGAATCATCTCGATGGCCGCAACCACCTCGACCAACTCGGCAGGACGCCGTTTAGCCGCTATTCCGGTAGCCAAGAGGACAAAGGCATCAACATCGTAAATCAGGCGCATCGGATAACTTTCATAGCAGAGGGCGGCAATGTCGCCACAACAAGGCCACGCAGTCTAAGCGGTGATGGCGCATTTACCCACTTGCGAGCCTTTGTTACTGGCTCAGTTGCTCACGCACCCATGCCTGCGCGTGCTCCAGCTCAGCGAAACACTGATATTTAAGGCCAAAGTGGCTATAGACATTCTTCTCAAGCACCGCCGGCATAAAGGCGCTGCCCTCGACGGATGGCGCGGCCACATGGGCAATGACAATACCGTGCGGCAGCAAGCTCAATTCGTACGCCACCAGATCGCGAAGGACGTCGATGGCATCGGCGGTGAACAGCATGCTTTCGTCAAAAACCGTGATGGCCCCGGTTTTGACCGGGGGCAGCCGGCTATAAAACTCGGCGATCTGCTTGGCCAGCGCAGTAATGATTTCCCGATTGAAGGGGCCGCGCACATGGGCGGTCACAAAGCGATCCTCAATTGCGCCGCAGTACTCGCCATGCGGGGCAAAAGGGGCATCGCCCGCGGTGGCGGCATTGACTTTTAGTTCGGTGGGTTTGCTCATCGCGGCAGTTTAACTGTTTGCCCGACAGGCATGGCGCGCAAGCACAGGTGCAGCAGGGAACTGGCTGCCCTATTTTCCGTAGGTCTCACGCAAATACTTCTGAATCTCGGCCGACTCGAACAGCGCCGCGCCGGTGTTGGGATCAACCAGGTAGGGCACTTGCACTCGACCGGCACGCTTCTTCAGCCGCTGCCGATTCTCGGTCAGCGGGGTGGAGTCGGTCAGCTTGAGAAACTTACGTGCGGCGGGCGTGAGCCAGGCGACGGGTACCGCCGAGCCTTTGCCGACGCTATGGAGCACGTAAGGAATTTCCAGTTCGCACAAGGTTTCGCGCACCATCCGGCAATATGGGCTGGACTCGAAGGAATACAGCTCCAGACGCTTGGCCGGTGCCTGGCTGGGCTTGGCAAACATGCCTTGCGTGCCCCGCATTGCCGTGGCCATGACGGAGGTGCGCAAAACGCGCGCCGGCGCTGTCGCACCCTCGGGGCCGTAGTGGCTGTAGAGGTAATTGACGATGGCTTCCGAGTCGTACATGTGCGTACCGGTGTTCGGGTCACGCAGAAATGGCACGGTCGGCTTGCCCCCCAGCTTCTCCACCTTGCTGCGGAATCGCGTGCCTTTTTTGGGCACGGGGTAGATCACGGCATCCAGATCCAGCTCCGTCAGCGCCTCGCGTACGTAGCGGCAAAACGGGCAGTATTCCGCCTCGTACAGCTCGATCAGCTTCTTGGGCTTTTTGCCGCCATGCTTGACGACCGAGCCGCGGGCCGCGCGTACGACCGAGGGAGGGAGCGCTTTCAGCGCATTGATGAGGTTACCCATGATGATTCCTTTCAAAAGGGTTTGCGTACGAGTGTGGCGTATGACGATTGTTGAACTCATTATTGAGGCAGCCGCATCCATGTCCACCACCCTTGCCGGGGGGGGGGGCGGCCAACGCCAACCCTTGCCGATTTCGCGAAATAACCGATGGTGAGGGTGATAAGCAAGGATAATCGCCGCCCCGCTACTTTCCCCTGCGAAAGTGCGTCATCCAGCAGGTCACCCCATGCAAACAGAGAGCTTTATCGTCGGCAAAGACGCCTCCCTTGAGTCATCAATCAGCAGTATGCAAGCCAAGCTGGCGGCGCTCGATTTTCATGTGGAGGAGCGTTCCTGGCTGAATCCGGTCGATGGTATCTGGTCGGTGCATGTGAGTGATCGCGATTGCCCGCTGATGTTTACCAATGGCAAAGGCGGCACACAACTGGCGGCACGTGCCAGTGCGCTGGGCGAGTTTTTCGAGCGTTTGTCATGTAACTACTTTTGGAACCACTATTACCTGGGCGAGCAATACGCCGAGCAGGCGCTGGCCGAAGGCGGGCGCGGGTTTGTGCATTACCCTCACGAACAGTGGTTTCCGCTCAGCGATGAGGCGGCCTGGCCAAGCGAAATTCTGACGCCGGAACTGCAGCAGTTTTACAACCCGCGTGGCACGATCCCGGCGCAGGCTCTGGTCGATTTCAATTCCGGCAACGCTGACCGCGGCATTTGCACGATTCCCTATGTGCGCCAGCGTGATGGCGCGGTGGCACCGTTCCCGGTCAACATCATTGCCAACCTGTATGTCAGCAACGGTATGTCGGCGGGTAATACGCGCGATGAAGCGCGGGCGCAGGCGCTCTCGGAAATTTTCGAGCGCCATATCAAGTTCCGCATCATCGCTGAAGGCATCTGCCTGCCGGACGTGCCCGAGGCGGTGATTGCGCGCTATCCGCGTATCGCCGCGGGCATCAAAGGCTTGCGTGACGCTGGCTTTGGCATTCTGGTCAAAGATGCCTCGCTGGGCGGCCAATACCCGGTCATGAACGTGACCCTGCTGCACCCCAACGATCAAGGCTGCTTTGCCAGCTTTGGCGCCCATCCGCGTTTTGAAATCGCCCTGGAGCGGGCCTTGACCGAGCTGTTGCAAGGCCGTGCGCTGGACGCGCTGGCCGG
>CAZFSH010000077.1:0-10371 GCA_964521935.1 uncultured Propionivibrio sp. | reverse complement strand
ATGGCTTTGCGCAGGCCTTCGTAGATACGCCGGTAGCGGGGCACAGCTGCAGTGCGCTTGAGCGAGCCCAACTCCCCGGTCAGCCAGTCACTGATGGGCACCGAACTCATGGCAAAGTGGACCTATTGAAATATAAAAAGTGGCTCTTTCAATGATACCAATCCCGGCTAGACTGGCTACTCTATCTTTTCGCATCCCGCGAAAATAACCGCAAATTCCGGAGCCCAGCGTGAGCAAGCGTCGTCCTGTTGTTGGTATCCCTGCCTGCATCAAACCGATTGGTGCCCATGACTTCCACGTCATCGGCCGCAAGTATGTCGATGCGGTCCTTCTGGCCGCCGAGTGTACGCCGGTGCTCTTGCCGGCGCTGGGTGAGCGTCAGGATGTCGAACAGCTGCTTGATCTGCTTGACGGCATCATGCTGACGGGTTCGCCGTCGATGGTAGAGCCGGCACGCTACGGCCAGATTCCGGCTTACCCGGATATGTATCTGGACAAAGAGCGTGACGCGACCACCTTCCCGCTCATTGACGCCGCGCTGGCCGCTGGATTGCCCCTGATGGGCATTTGCCGTGGTTTTCAGGAGCTGAACGTTGCGCTGGGAGGCACGTTATTCCAGGCCGTGCAAGAAGTGCCCGGACGCATGGATCATCGCGAGCCCAAGGATCAGCCGCTGGATATTCAGTACGGCCCGGCACATCCGGTTCGTCTGACGGAGGGGGGGGCGCTGCAAAAAATGTTGGATGGCGTCAGTGAGATCCAGGTGAACTCGATTCACAGCCAAGGCATTGATGCCCTGGCGCCACGATTGGTGGCCGAGGGAGTGGCGCCGGATGGCCAAATCGAGGCCGTGCGTGTAAAAGATGCACAGACCTTTGCGCTGGCCGTACAGTGGCACCCGGAGTGGAAGGTAATGAATAACCCCGATTCGGTAAAGATTTTTACGGCGTTTGGCAATGCCTGCCGATTCCGTCAGGCAAGCCGTTGAGTACAGCAGCAGATCAGTAGCCTTACAGCGGTCGAACGAACACAACTTACTACGAGGAATTACAACATGGCATCACGCGATCACATGCAATACGCCGAGCTGGACGCATGGCTCAACGATCACAACGTGACAGAAGTGGAATGCGTTGTGCCGGATATGACCGGCATCGCCCGCGGCAAGATCACGCCGCGTGAGAAGTTTCAGGAAGAGCGTGGCATGCGCCTGCCGGAAGTGGTGTTGGGCATGACCGTGACCGGCCAGACGCCGGAAACGAAAGCCTATTACGACGTCATTGACGAGGTCGATCTCGACCTCGTGCTCAAGCCCGATCCCAGCACTGTGCGTATCGTGCCGTGGGCGACTGACCCGACGGCAGTGGTGATTCACGATTGTTTCAAGGCGGACGGTACGCCGGTCGGCTTTGCCTCGCGTTCGGTACTGCGTCGTGTGCTGGATCTGTATAAAAAAGAAGGCTGGGAGCCGGTCGTGGCGCCCGAGCTGGAGTTCTATATTGTTTCGCGCAACATTGACCCGGACGAGCCGCTCAAGCCGCCAATTGGTCGTAGCGGCCGCCCAGAGGCGGGAAAGCAGGCGTACAGCATCGACTCGGTCAATGAGTTCGATCCGTTGTTTGAAGACATCTATGATTACTGCAAGGCGCAAGAGCTGGACATCGATACGCTGATTCACGAAATCGGCACCGGCCAGATGGAAATCAACTTCCTGCATGGCAATGCCCTGGAGTTGGCCGACAGCGTGTTCATTTTCAAGCGCACGGTGCGCGAAGCCGCCATGCGTCACAACATGTACGCAACGTTCATGGCGAAGCCAATGGCCGGCCAGCCCGGCTCGGCGATGCACATTCACACCAGCGTCATCGACAATAAAACCGGCGCGAACATTTTTAGCGACAAGAATGGCAATGCCGCCAAACAGTTTGGCCATTACATTGGCGGTCTGCAGCGCTATTTGCCCGAAGCCATGGCGATCATGGCCCCCTATGTGAATTCCTATCGCCGTCTGGTGCCGAATATGGCGGCGCCGACCAACGTCTGCTGGGGGACGGACAACCGTACTGTCGGCTTGCGCGTGCCGCATTCCTCGCCGGTCGCGCGCCGTATCGAAAACCGTTTAGTCGGTGCCGACGCCAACATCTATCTCGCGCTGGCAACAACACTGGCTTGCGGCTACCTCGGCATCAAGGACAAGGTCAAGCCGGACGCTGAAACCAAAGGCAACGCCTACACCGGCGCCCATCAGCTGCCGCGCACATTGCGCGAGTCGCTCGACCGCATCAAAAACTGCAAGGAATTGCATGAAGTGCTGGGTGATGATTTTGTGCGCATGTTCACCGCCGTCAAGGAATGGGAACTCGGTGAGTACAACACCGTGGTCAGTCCGTGGGAACGTCAGTACCTGCTGCTGAACGTGTAACCAAGCCAATGCCGCAACCGTCTTAAATCGCTTCACCCAGGAGTCAGTGTGGATACCAGGAAAATTCAGGAAACCGACAGCGCGCACTACATGCACCCGTTCACCGCCCATGGTGAATTGGCCGCCAAGGGCGCGCGCGTCATGGTCAAGGGCGACGGTATTTACCTGTGGGATTCGGAAGGCAAGCGCTTGCTCGATGGCATGTCCGGCTTGTGGTGCATGAACGTTGGCTATGGCCGCAAGGAATTGGCGGACGTGGCGTTCAAGCAGATGCAGGAACTGCCTTACTACAACAGCTTCTTCAATACCACCAATGTGCCGGCGGTGGAGCTATCGAAACTCCTCGCCGACATCACGCCCCCCCAGTTCAATCACGTCTTCTTTGCCGGCTCCGGCTCCGAGGGTAACGACACGATTTTCCGCATGGTGCGCTGGTACTGGGACCTGCTCGGGCAGAAACAGCGCAAGGTCTTTATCAGTCGCAAGAACGGTTATCACGGTTCCACTGTTTGCGGCTCCTCGCTCGGTGGCATGAGCTACATGCACGATCAGGGAGATTTGCCGATCCCGGGTATTGAACATATCGAACAGCCCTACTGGTTTGAGCTGGGGCGCGATATGAGCAAAGAGGCTTTCGGCCTTAAAGCGGCTGGCTGGCTGGAGGAGAAGATTCTTGCTGTCGGTGCAGACAAGGTGGCTGCCTTTATCGCCGAGCCTGTGCAGGGTGCTGGTGGCGTCATCATTCCGCCGTCGACCTATTGGCCGGAAATTCAGCGCATTTGCGACAAATACGGCATTTTGTTGATCTCCGACGAAGTGATTTGCGGCTTCGGTCGCACCGGCAACTGGTTTGGTTGCGAGACCTTTGGCTATAAGCCGGATTTCATCAATTTCGCCAAGGGCGTCACGTCAGGCTACATCCCCCTGGGTGGCGTCATGGTCAGCGACCGTGTGGCCAAGGTGGTGATCGAAAAAGGCGGGGATTTCAATCATGGCTATACCTATTCCGGTCATCCGGTAGCGTGCGCAGTGGCCATCGAAAACATCCACATCATTCAGCGCGAACACCTGATCGAGCAGGTGCGCAACGAGACCGGCCCTTACCTGAAGGAGAAGTTTGAGGGACTGATCGATCACCCCTTGGTTGGTGATGCTGAGACCTGCGGCTTCATGGCCGGGCTGGTGCTGGTCAAAAACAAACAGCCGATCGAGATGTTTGACCCCGCACTATCTGTGGGCATGATTTGTCGTGGCCATATGTTTGGCAATGGCATGATCATGCGTGCTGTGGGGGATCGGATGATCATTGCCCCGCCGCTGGTCATGACCAAAGTGCAGATTGACGAGATGATTGCCTTGATTCGTCAGTGTCTGGATGCCACGCTGGCGGATTTGAAAACGCGGGGTTTGTGGTAAGCCCTTGCCTGTGGTTCAGCAGGTTTTTTTGGTGCCTGTATTGACCATTTTGGTGCAGGGTGAAAAAAGCCGCCATCGGTAGTTGTATTTGCAGAAAAGTTGTTTAGGATCAAAACACCGTAGGCGATTGGCGGGTGAGAGTCGTCCGATTTTTCGCCGCACATCGTCGCGCAAGAGTGTTCCATGCCCGTAAGGGTTTTTCAATTTCAGGAGACGAATTCATGAAGCTGTTTGCCGGTAAGAAAGTCTTGTTTGCTGCGGCGGCTGCCATGGCGCTGTCCACAACAGCAGCCATGGCGCAGAGCAAAGAACTCAACATTTACAACTGGTCCGACTACATCGGCGAAAAAACCTTGGAGAATTTCACCAAGGAAACCGGCATCAAGGTGCGCTACGACAACTTTGACAGCAACGAAATCCTCCATGCCAAGCTCGTTGCGGGCAAGACGGGGTACGACATCGTTGTTCCCTCGTCGAATTGGGCAAAAATTCAGATTGAAGGTGGCCTGCTGCAAAAGCTCGACAAGAGCAAGATTCCGAATTTGAAGAACGTCGACAAATGGTGGGTCGACAGCGTCGGACAAATGGACCCGGGCAATGAGCATCTGGTCCCTTGGACCGGCGGTATCACCACCATCGGTATCAACGTTGATCGCCTGAAAGCCGCACTCGGCGGCCTGCCGATGCCCGACAACGTGTGGGATCTGATTTTCAAACCGGAATACATCATGAAGGCCAAGAGTTGCGGCGTGTCATTCCTCGACTCCGCAGACGAAGTCTTCCCGGCAGCCCTGCGCTATTTGGGTAAGGCACCCTACTCCGCCAGCAAACCTGATTACGATGAAGCCGCTGCCTTGCTCAAGAGCGTGCGCAAAGGCATTACGTTGTTCTCCTCCTCCGGCTACATCAACGACATGGCGAACGGCTCCATTTGTCTGGCGTTGGGCTGGAACGGCGATATGGCCATCGCCGCCAATCGCGCCAAAGAAGCTAAAAAGGGCGTGAATATCGATGTGCTGATCCCTAAGACGGGTGCGGTGCTGTTCCTCGATACGATGGCTATCCCGAAGGACGCCAAGAACGTTGAGAACGCCCACAAGTTCATGGACTTTGTCTTGCGTCCGGAAGTTCAGGCCGAGATGTTCAACACCATCGCTTACCGTGGCCCGGTTCGCGCCGCCGACAAGCTGATCGAGCCTGCCCGCACCGGTAACAAATCGGTATATATGTTGCCGGAAGACGAGAAGCGCATGGTCATGCCTGATATGGTTGGCAACGACATTCGTCGTGTCCGCACCCGCTTGTTTACGAGCTTCAAGACCGGTCTGTAATTCATTTGCATTCACCGCAGCGTCCGTTTCGGGTGCTGCGTTTTTAACGGAATCCCTCCCATGGCTACTCCCAGTTCTACTGCTGCCGGCGCTGACTCAAGCTTCGTCAAAATTGATCGTTTGACCAAGCGGTTTGATGATGTTGCGGCTGTTGATAATGTCTCGATCGATATCGCCAAAGGTGAAATTTTTGCTTTGCTCGGCTCATCGGGCTGCGGAAAATCGACCCTTTTGCGCATGCTGGCCGGTTTTGAAACGCCGACTGAAGGCTCGATTTATCTGGAGGGGCAGTCCGTTGGGTCGATGGAGCCGTACAACCGTCCGATCAACATGATGTTCCAGTCCTATGCGCTGTTCCCGCACTTGACGGTCTGGGAAAACATCGCCTTCGGTCTCAAGCGCGACGGCATGCCCAAGGATCAAATCGAGCAGCGCGTCGACGAGATGCTCAAGACCGTGCAGCTCAAGAAGTTCGTCAAGCGCAAGCCACACCAGCTTTCCGGCGGGCAGCAGCAGCGCGTGGCACTGGCCCGCGCACTGGCCAAACGCCCCAAGCTCTTGCTGCTCGACGAGCCCCTCGGCGCCTTGGATGCCAAGCTGCGTGAAGAAACGCAGATGGAGCTCAAAAACATCATCAAGCAGGTGGGCGTGACCTGCGTGCTCGTTACGCACGATCAGGAAGAAGCCATGACCATGGCGGACCGGATTGCCATCATGAGTGAAGGCCGTTTCCGTCAGGTGGGGCAACCGCAAGATATTTACGAAACGCCGAACTGCCGTTTCGTTGCTGATTTCATCGGCAAGGTGAATCTTTTTGATGGCACGCTTGATGAAGACGCTGACGATCATTGCACCATCAATACGCCGCAAGGCAAGTTTTACGTTGCGCATGGCATTACTGGCACCCAGGGCATGAATGTCGCCGTAGCGCTGCGTCCTGAAAAAATCACCCTGACCGATACGCCGCCGGCGGACACCTCCGCCAATTCATTTCCCGGCACGATTGTGACTAGCGGCTACTACGGTAGCTTCTCGGTGTACCACCTGGAACTCGCGCAGGGCAAGCGTATTCAGATTTCCATGGTGCACTCGGAACGGCATCACGAGCATTTTCATCGGGGTGACCGCGTCTGGGCCACGTGCGCGGGTGACGCGCTTGTCGTGTTGACCGCCTGACCCGGAGGGTAACGCGATGACTACTACGCATCCTTTACTGTCCGGATGGGGGCGCCGCAGTGTTATCGGCATTCCCTATCTGTTCCTGATCCTGCTCTTCTCCATACCCTTCCTGGTGGTGCTCAAGCTCAGTGTTTCAGAGTCCGACGGCATCCGTTTTCTGGATCTGACCAGCTACGTCGATGGCGTGCTACAGATCAAGGTCAAGTTGTCGAATTACATCTTCCTGCTGACCGACGATCTTTACGTCAATACCTACCTGTCATCAGTCAAGTTCGCCCTCATGAACACCGCCATCTGCCTGTTCATCGGCTATCCGTTTGCGTATTTCATGGTGCGCTCACCGGTGTCCATGCGCCCGGCCTTGCTGATGCTGGTATCGCTGCCGTTCTGGACGTCGTTCCTGCTGCGTGTGTATGCCTGGCGGGGTATTCTCGATGATCAGGGCGTTATCAACAATGTGCTGATGGCGATGGGCGTGATCGAGGAGCCGATTCAGATGATGCACACCTCCTTCTCGATGACCGTTGGCATGGTGTACACCTATCTGCCGTTCATGATCCTGCCGCTCTATTCCAACCTGCTCAAGATGGACATGCGCCTGCTCGAAGCGGCCAAGGATCTGGGCTGCGGGCCACTCAAGGCCTTCTGGCTGATCACCGTACCCTTGTCGAAAAACGGCATTGTTGCCGGCTCGATGCTGGTCTTTATCCCCAGCGTTGGCGAATACGTCATTCCAGAACTGCTCGGCGGCCCGTCCACACTCATGATCGGCCGCATTCTCTGGGATGAGTTCTTTGCCAATAACGACTGGGCCATGGCCTCAGCGGTCGCGGTCACCATGGTGCTGCTGATTTTGCTGCCCTTGGTCATCTTCAACCGCTATCAGGCGCGCGAACAAGGAGCTCATTGATCATGGATAGCAAATTCGGAAAATTCTGGCTCGCGTGCGGCTATGCCTTTCTTTACATCCCCATCCTGACGCTGATCGTTTTTTCGTTCAACGAGTCGAAGATGGTCACGGTGTGGGGTGGCTTTAGCACCAAGTGGTATGTCGAGCTGTTCAAGGACGAGGCGGTCTTCGATGCCTTGGTACTCACCCTCAAGATTGCCTTTCTGGCGGCCACCGCTTCCGTGGTTTTGGGCACACTGGCTGCCGTCGCGATGGTGCGTTACCCCAGCTTTTTTGGACGCATGACGTTTAGTGCCCATCTGAATGCACCGCTGGTCGTCCCCGAGGTCATTACCGGCCTGTCGCTGCTGCTGTTTTTTGTGCTGCTGCAGGATGCTTTCGGCTGGCCCGAGCGCGGCATATTCACCATCTGGGCTGGCCATACCATGCTCGGCATGGCCTTTGCCGCCGTGGTGATTCAGTCGCGCCTGATCGAGATGGACAAGTCGCTCGAGGAGGCGGCAATGGATCTGGGCTGCAAGCCTTTTCAGGTGTTCTATCTGGTGACGTTGCCGCTGATTGCCCCGGCCCTGATGTCCGCCTGGCTGCTCACCTTCACCATATCGATGGATGACGTGGTCATTACCGCCTTCTTGTCCGGCCCCGGCTCGACCACCCTGCCGGTGCTGATTCTCTCGAAAGCCCGTCTGGGCTTGGACCCCACGATTAACGCCATCGCCACGCTCACGGTCTCGGTGGTCGCCGTTGCCGTGTTTGCCGGCAGCATGCTGATGTTCCGTCAGGAAAAGAAGCGTGTTGCGGAGCAAGCCGCCGCGTACCGTGATGCGAGCTGACCCCTTTCCCCGCTCATTTATACCCGCCCCGTACTAAGGAGTTTTTGATGAAGATGCTATCCCCCATTGCTCTGGCTCTTGCCTTGGCATTCCCTGTTGCCGCCAATGCCGCCGCCAGCAATGCCGACCTGCAAAAAGAAATCGATATGCTCAAGGCTCAGTTGGCCGAGATCAAGAAGCTGGTTGTCCAGCAGGCCGCGAAGCCTGCTCCCGCGCCCGTCGCCAATAACGACACCGCCGCACTCAAGGCCGAAGTCGCCGCCATGCGCGTGAAGATGGACGCGATGGAAGATGCCAAGACCGAAGCGGGTTTTGATGGCATCAAGGTTTCCGGCTACATTGATCCGACCTACATGTACAGCAAGCGTGCTGGGCGTGGGCAATTCCTGTTCATGAATCCGATGGATGGTGAAATGAATGATCTGAGCACCGATGGCAGCGGCTACATGAACAGCAACCTTGGCGGTGTCACACTGAAAATCGAAAAGAGCTTCGATAACGGCATGATGGCCACGCTCAAGCTGCGTCCGCACAAGGGTGCCAACACGACTTTGGTTGAAGAAGCCTATGGCACCGTTCCTTTTGGCGAAGATGGCCTGAAAGTGCTCGCTGGCAAGATGAACAGCTTCAACGGCTACGAAACCATTGACGCCACCGATCTGAAAACCGTTACCCACAGCCTGGGCTATGACTTCGGTGGCCCATGGTTCATGACCGGCGCCGGCTTGACCTTCGATGCGCTGGGCTTCACCTGGAAAACCATTGCCGGCAACATGAATTCGGATACCGATCTGCCCAGCAAAGCCAACCACAACCGTGGCTTCCACTGGCGTGGTGACATGGAGTTGTCGGAGTTCGCCGGCTGGGGCGCGTCGGGCATGCACGGCACCGTGTATGGCGAAAGCTACCACTACGGCGAAGCCGACTTCTGGTTCAATCGCGGTGACTGGACGTTTAATGGCCAGTTGGAAGCCTCGAAGTGGAAGAACTCTGCCGCCAATGGTAAAGACGCCTCACATCTGGGTGCCTCATTCTTGGCCGCCTACAAACTTGGTGACGGCTGGGAGGCTGTGGCGCGTGCTGACTGGCTCGATAACCACAAAAATGGTGGCGGTACGCCGGTGTTGAGTTTGGGTAATGCCTGTGCGGCAAGTACAGACGAAGGGGCAGGGTGCCCCGACGGATTTGATGTTACGAACTCTGGCGCTTTCGGCGACTACCGAAACGGCTTTGGTCCGGGGATGTTTTTTGATGACGTCAATGGCTGGATTCTCGGTAACGGTGACAAAGGTGCCAAACGTTCAGCCATCACCCTCGGCCTGAACTACCAGTACCACGAGAACGCCCTCCTCAAGTTTGAAGTGCGTCATGACATGTCTGACCTGTATTCCTTCTACGACTGGAAAGACAAGGACTTCAAGAAGTCCAACACCACCTTTGCGGCACAGACTGTGATCAAGTTCTAAGCCTGCCTGACCCTGCTGCGGGGCGGCGCGCCGGTTTCATGCGCCGTCCTACAGCGACTGACTTTTCGCCGGGCGTTGTTGTGACGACCGGCTTTTCACTACGGAAAACTCATCATGAAACTCACCCGTCCCGATCTCCTCCGTCAACAGTGCTACCTCGCCGGCGAATGGCGCGATGCCGACAATGGCGCCACAGCGCCCGTGACCAATCCGGCAACGGGTGAAGTGATCGCGCATGTGCCCATGATGGGCGTAGCTGAAACCCAGCGTGCCATCGACGCTGCAAAAATTGCCCAGAAGGCCTGGGCGGGCCGTACCGCCAAAGAGCGCGCCGTCATCCTGCGTAAGTGGTATGACTTGATGATGGCCCATCAGGATGACCTCGCGCGCATCCTCACCGCCGAAATGGGCAAGCCGTTTGCCGAAGCCAAGGGCGAGATCGCTTATGGCGCCTCGTTCATCGAGTGGTTCGCCGAAGAAGCTCGCCGTATCTATGGCGAGACCGTGCCGCAGCACGCCATGGACAAGCGCATCCTCGTGATCAAGCAGCCGATCGGCGTTACCGCCGCGATCACGCCCTGGAACTTCCCTAACGCCATGATCACGCGCAAGACCGGCCCGGCGCTCGCCGCTGGTTGCGCGCAGATCATCAAGCCAGCGCTGGAAACCCCGCTATCGGCTTTGGCGCTGGGCGTGCTCGCTGAAGAAGCCGGCATTCCTAAAGGGCTGATTTCCATCATCACCGGCGATGGCCCAACTATCGGCAACGAGTTGTGTGCCAACCCGACCATCACCAAGCTCTCCTTCACCGGCT
>CAZFSH010000076.1:7579-10523 GCA_964521935.1 uncultured Propionivibrio sp. | reverse complement strand
GGCTGCTGAGCCGGTGCATACCGAGCTGCAATCGATGCGTCAGATACTGACTCGCCTCGCCTGCGATGCCGACGTCGTGCTGGATCTGCATTGCGACTATGAAGCCGTCATGCACGCTTACGTTGAAGAATCCTATCTCGCGCAAAGCGAGGCGCTTACCCGCTATCTGGGTGCCCGCGCCGTGCTTTGGGCGAGCAGCGAGACCGGCAGCGGCGGCAACTCCTTTGACGAAGCACTGAGCCGCCCGTGGTCGCTGCTCCGCGCGCATTTCGCCGATCAGTTTCCGATAGCGCTAAGTTGCCTGTCTTCGACGGTTGAACTACGCGGTGGCACCGATGTGACGCACGAGTTCGCCCGCAGCGACGCACAAAACATTTACCACTACCTGCAACATCTCGGCGTCATCGCCGGCACGGCACCAGCGGTTCCGCCCGCGCAGTGCGCCCCCACGCCCCTGACCGGCGCCGAAGAGCTGACGGCCCCGCACGCCGGCGCCATCGTCTATCTGCGCCAACCCGGCGATCAGATCGAGGTCGGCGATGTACTCGCGCACGTGATCGAGCCATTGAGCGGTAAGACGAGTGAACTCGTCGCCAGCACGGCCGGCATTCTCTATGCACGGCAAAGTCTGCGCTGGGCAACAGCGGGCATGGACATCGTGCGCGTGGCCGGCAGCCGACCGCTGCGCAGCGGCTACTTACTCAGCCCCTGAAAAGTCAGCCGCCGAAAAGTCAGCCGCTGTGGGACGGCGCCGGATACTGGCGAACCCAGGCGACAAACTGCTCCAGCGGCATGGGCTTGGCCACGCCATAGCCCTGCACGGTATCGCAACCGGCCGCACGCAGCCAGTCAATTTCAGCGGATTCTTCCGCACCCTCGGCCACCACGCTCAGCCCCAAATCGTGGCAAAGCAAAATGGTTGATCGCACGATGGCGCCGTTCTTGCGCGAGCTGGGCACATCGGTGATAAAGGTCCGGTCAATCTTCAACTCATCGACCGGCAGCGTTTGCAGATAGGCCAGTGAAGCCTGACCTGAGCCGTAGTCATCAATCGAGAGTTTCAGCCCGAGCTCAGACAATTCATTTAGGTGTTTGAGCGCCAGCGCCGGCTCTTCCATCAAGGCGCTCTCGGTGATTTCCAGGCACAACTGTTCCGGTGCCAGCCCCTGCTCGCCAAGCAAGCGACGGATGTCAGCAACCAGCTGCGGATTGAGCAAATCATAGGTCGACAAATTCACCGACGGAATAATGTCCAGACCATCGCGCCGCCACTGCGCCGCCTGGCCGATCACCAGCTCCAGCAACCAGGGCGTGATGTCGCGAATAAAGCCGGTCTGCTCGGCAAAGGGGATAAAGCGTCCGGGCGGGATCAAGCCTTTTTCCGGGTGCTGCCAGCGCAACAAGGCTTCAGCGCCGGTAACCACATTGCGCTGCAGATCAAGCTTGGGCTGGTAGTAGGCGACAAACTCACGGCGGGCCAGCGCTTCGCGCATTTCGCCGATCAGCGACAATTGTTCATGCGGCGCTTCTTCAATACCCGAGGCGACAAACGCAAAGGGCGTGCGCCGACGCTTAGCCGCACGCATCGCCAGCTCGGCGCGACGCAGGAGCAACTCCGGCGCCTTGCCATCCTGCGGATATAGCGCAATGCCCATGGTGCCACCAACGTCCAAACGCTGACCGTCCACATCCATGGGCGTATGCAGCAGCTCGACAATACCGTGGGCAAAATCGGTGGCCGCATCTTCCTTCGCGCCGGGCAGGAGGAAGGCGAACTGGTTGCCCCATAAGCGGGCGACGAGCTGACCGTCCGGGAGGTGATTCGGCAGCAGGTTCGGCATCTGCTGTGCGCGCAAGGAGGCAGGGCGCCAGCCCAGACGGTTGGCCATTTCTTGCAGCAAGCGGTCACCCACGTCATGTCCGAGCGCGTTGTTGATCAGCGAAAAGCGGTCAATATCCAGCACCACCACCGCACCGCAGCAGTGTGCGGGGAGTTCGCTGAATGTCTGAATGAAGCGGTTGCGACTGGCCAGACCGGTGAGCGAATCTTCATAGGCCAGACGCAGAATTTTTTCTTCCCGGCTGGCAATGCTGTCACGCATCGCGCGCAAGGCATGCAACAGCTGCCCGACCTCGTCTTCCTTACCGACCGGGACCGTCTTGGTGAGGTCGCCGTGCGCAATGGCTTCGGCCACCGCGACCGCCTCGCCTACCGGCTGCACGATGCTGCGCGTCATTGCCCAAGCCAGTATCAAGCCGCTCAGGGTCGCGCCCACCGCCAACAATAAAACCACGCGCTGCGCCCGTGTTTCATCGCTTTGCAACTGGGCCAGCTTACTGTTCATGCGCTGCTGTTGGGCAACAGAGAGGCGCTGGGTTTCGCTGAGCAAGGCGTCCAGCGCTTTTTGCGTGTGCGCATCAAAGTGTGCCCGCGCTTTGGCCGTACCGTCAATTTCGATCATTTCCACGGTTTCGCGAAAACGATCATCGTAGTTGTCGCGCAGCTGTATCAAACCGGTCAGCGGGGTGGCATCGCCAGTGGCTTGCAGGTTTTTTTCGATCTCGGCAATCGAGGCGATGGCCGCATCGGACGCGGCGAGCTCGCTGTCCATTTCGCCATACAGGGTAATGCGCCGCTCACGCTCGTTGGTCTGCAGAAGCAGCAGCAAACAGGTGGCTGCGCGCTGGGCGTGGGCATTGGCCGACTGCGCCAGGAATGCACGTTGCACCTGCACCTCGACGATGGAGCGCGTGATCTTGGCCAGCTCATTGAAGCGCCCGGACGAGATGGTGGCGACGCCAGAGAGCAAGACCAGCATGAGCGCAAACGCCAGCGTCAAACGCTGGCCAATTTTTAGCGTGGGCACAATGTGAACATGAGAAAACGCGATTCGTCTAGGCGAACGGAATGCCCGATATTAGCGCCTATTTCAGGCGGAAAATC
>CAZFSH010000076.1:3396-7479 GCA_964521935.1 uncultured Propionivibrio sp. | reverse complement strand
GGACAGCACTGTACACACCACGTATCAGCCCATGACGCAGGCCGGTAGCCAGCAGCTCAGGTAACGCAGCCGCTACCGCGCTGTCAGCATCGGCATGGGCACGCTCTGCCGCGTCCGCTGCCTCTACGGCCTGTGCCAGGCTAGCGCCGGCCGCGAGTGACTGCAGCACGGTGAAGGCGACCGGGGTGAGTTCGTCCACGGCGACGCACTCACCGCGACGATGAATCAGCACCGGCTGCGACTGGCTAAAGTCAACGACGAAGTCGCCGGCATAGTCCGGCTGATTCACCGCCCAAATACGCGCCATTGGCCAGTCGGAGGCCAACAAGGCATGCGCTGGATCGAGCGCAAAAAATAGCTCTGGCCACTGCTCTGGCGGCGTCTGCACGAGTTGGCTCACATCCTGCGCAGGCGCCTCAGCGGCGCTCAGCACGGACTGCACCTGCCACTCCAGGGTCGCGACATCCGGCAAATAAGGTAGCGAGGCAGCGGGGGCATAGCCGGCGAGAAACTGGTCGAACTGATCGCCGTAGTGGTTCAAATCACCAGACCGGCTCGGCACAGCTTCGACATAGGCGCGCGCCGCTTCGGCGAGAAACGCCGATCCAACAATGCGTCCAATCACCGGATAGCTGGCCTGCAACGCAAACGCCAGATTGGCGCGCACGCTGCGCCGGTAGGCGGCCATGCCGGCACTTTCTGGCGTGATCGCTTCAGCTTCCCACACGGCGTCGGCGAAACCCCGCTGCTGCGCACGCAATGTTGTCACGACGCCGCCCTCCGCGCTGTCATATAGCGCTCGGCAGTTGCCGCTTCCGCCTGCAACAGCGAAAACGCCGGAATGTCCTGATCCCATTCAATCAAGGTCGGGAGCGCACCAAAACGCGCCAGCGCCTGCTCATACAAGGCCCACACAGCGGGCGCCACCGGGCGCGAGTGGGTGTCAATGAGCAGGCCTTCACAGGCCTCGTGGCCGGCCAGGTGAATTTCACCGACAGCCCCCCGCGGAATGCCAGCAAGAAAATCGGCCGCCACAAAACCATGATTGCAGGCGCTGACATAGATGTTGTTCACATCCAGCAAAAGCTGGCAGCCAGTACGCCGCGCCAGCTCGGCACAAAACTGCCACTCGGGCATGTCGTCGGGCGGCAAACGCACGTAGCTGGAGACGTTTTCCACCAGCAAGCGGCGCCCGAGCAGAGACTGCACTTGATCGACGCGATCACAAACCAGATTGAGCGCTTCACGGGTATAGGGCAGGGGCAGCAAATCATTCAGCCAGCGGCCGTCCACCGACGACCAGCACAGGTGATCAGAAATCGCCGCCGGCTCGACACGCTCGGCCAAGGCACGCAAGCGACGTACATGGGCGAGATCCAACGGGTCGGTACCACCGAGCGACAGCCCAACGCCATGCAAACTGAGCGGGTAATGCTGACGGATGGCCTCTAGCCGGGCGAGTTCAGGGCCGCCATCGGCAAAGTAGTTTTCGCTGTGCACCTCGAACCAGGGCACCGCCGGTTTCTCACGCAATACCTGCGCGACGTGCGGAGCACGGAGTCCGATGCCCGCGGCGCAGGGCAAAGCGCTCGTCACCGCAGCCTCACCCGCCGCTCGTTTTTTGCTGCCGTGGAAAACTAGCTTTTATCCTTGGGCTGCAGCGTGCCGCCCATTTTTTCGCAGCTGCCTTTGGGCACCAGCTTGAAGTTGTTCGGGTCGTTGTCGATTTTTGACTGGCCGGCGCAGGAATGCTTGGCGGCCTTGCTGCCACAGTCATTTTGTCCGGCCTTGGCAATGCCGTAGCACTTTTCCTTGGGCTCCTCCGTGGCAGTGGTGGCGGCCGTTGCCGCAACACTGGCGCTGAGCACGCCCGCAGCAAGCAGCGTGGAGGCGGCAGACTGAATCAATGAACGGGTATGGCTCATCACAGGACTCCTGAGTTGTTAATCAAAACGCTATCGCAACACGATTGCAACACTACCGCAACACTACCAGCCGCGACGTTTTTTGCGCCGCTCGACCATGTAATACACGCCAATTTTGTTGCCTTCCGGATCGCGGAAATAATTGACGTAGAATCGGTCGTTGTGGTCACGCTGCCCTTCATCCAGACCACCGAGTTCGATGGCCTTATTGAAGAAGGTGTCCACCTGCTCGCGGCTGAGCATGGCCAAGGCCACCATGGCACCATTGCCTACCGTCGCCGGTTGGCCATTAAAGGGCACGAACACACCAAATCCCGCCGAGATGCGGCTGAGCGACCAGACCACGCCCTTCTCTGAAGAAAACACGCGCTTGGCGTTGATGCTGGCAAATAAGCTGTCGTAATAAGCGACTGCCTTGGGTAGATCATTGGTACCGACAGTGGCGTAACCGATCATGCTTGTCCCCGCTTCGTCTTATTCATATTCTTCATTGGCAAACCAGTCACGCACCACCGGGATCATCTTGATCGGGTCGGTACCAAACTCCAGCCACTCCGGGCGCAGCTTCTTGGTAAACGGATAGGCCAGACTTTGCGTGTTGACCGTCCAGTGCGCCGCGATCGCACCGACCACCGGGCGCTCCTGCCAAAGCTTGGCGCGCTGCTCAATGTAAGAGGTATTGCCAGTAATCTGGTTCTCATAAAAATAGGCGAACAGGGCCAGGCCAATGACCGCACCAGCGGTAACCCGACTGCTGTTGACAATCACCTGATTAGCGATCATCGAATCCGCCGCATCGATATTGCTGAAGGTTTTGCGCTGGAAATACGCCGTCAGCGTCACCAGCAACTTGAACACATGGGTAAAGGCGCCGAGCATGGAAAAGAGCAGCGCCAAAATCGGCGCCCAATAGGTGCGTGCAGCGCGATCACCGGTTCGGCCATTCTCGAATTTCTCCGGGTCAGCAAAGGTCTTGACGGCTTCAGCCACATCGTTGGCTTTGGAGTTTTTGTAAAACTCCCGGCCAAAACTGTCCTTGTCCATGCCAACCAGATAATTGCAATCAAAGCAGGCCAACTGCTGGCGTATCTCACGCTTGACGGCCTCGTGGGCAAAAAACTGGCTCCGGCTTAAGTGCGGCGGAACCATGCGATCACCGAATTTGACCGGCTCGTTGCTCGCTTTATAGGTGTTGTCGTAAAAGCTTTCAATGCTGTCAGTCACACTACGGTAACCGGCATAAGCCTGATCACCAAAATCACGCATCCAGTCGTGATACATGAATTCGGCCAGCAGACGTGGACGCTCAGCGACCATGGCGTCCTGGTCGTACATCACCCCGAAAATCGGGAACAAGGACAGGTAAGTTTTGCCTTCCGGGCTGCGTAGCGCGCTGGCTGGCAGATCGACGTTGGGCAGCTGATAAATGCCTTCTTGCAAGCCACGCCGGATGATGCTGAATGTCGCCGTTTGCTGGCGCTCGATGCCCAGCTGCCGCTCGCGGTCGGGATTCACTTGTTTGATCAGCACCACTTGCGCATAGCCCACCACCAGCACCAGCAGGACTACCAGCCCTAACCACAGGTAGCGTGCGCGACTGTCTACCGCTACCTTTCTCAGCCACAGGCGCAACATGAAAAAGGCCGAGAGCAAGAGGAACACTAAAGACCCCACCGCCCAGGGCAACTCTTCGCTGGTGCGCTGCACATAAAACTCAAGCAGCTGCCCCTGCGCCCACCAGGTCGCTACCATCGACACCAGAATGATCCCCAGACAGCCGAGCAAGCCCTTGGTCCAAGGCATGACCTCGCGCTCCCAGTGGCTGATCCAGCCCGAGAGCAGCAACAGCGCCACCGCAGCGCCGGAAATCATGCGTCCCCAATGCTCGATGTTTTTGGTGTCGTCAATCACCACATTGCTGCTCATCGCATCAAGCAGGGTGACACCGAACGACAGCTCAAACCACAAGTAAATCGGCGTCAGGATGATGACGAAGAGCAAGTAATGGAAACGGAATCCATCCTTGCGATTGCCCGGGATGGAGTTGTCCTGAGTCAGCAGATGCAGCGATACGCTGGGTATCATCGTCGAAGCCTGAAGGAAAAAAATGAACGGCGAGTTTAGCAGCAGGCTTCGGCGCTACGCCGCGCTGAAGCGG
>CAZFSH010000076.1:0-3296 GCA_964521935.1 uncultured Propionivibrio sp. | reverse complement strand
CAGCGGCTAACTTTCTGCCTCGCTAATAATAGCGAGCCCACCCGCGATGTACCCAACTCATGGGTTTCAGACCACTGAGGTAGCGCGAATCGATCTCCTCGATACGAAAACCACCTGCGTGAATTAGCCCCGGAATATCGCGATTCAGATGGCAGCCACCGGCAAACAGTTTCCACACCGGCGTGATCCGGTCTTGCCAGCGCACCACCGCCGCATCGGGCGCGCGCCCGTGCTCGCTGAACAGCAACTTGCCACCCGGCTTGAGCACCCGGCGCATCTCCTCAAAAGCCGCCGGCAGGTCAGGGATGGTGCACAAGGTAAAGGTGCACACGATGCTGTCAAAGCTGTGGCTATCGGCCTGAATTTCACTCAACTCCAAGGCCACGGTCTCGACCGGAATCGCAATCTGTGCGGCGCGCTGGCGCGCCCGGTGATGCATCTCGGCGGCGGGGTCGACGCCCGTCACTGAGTGCACTTTGCGGGCATCGTAAAACGACAGATTGAGGCCCGTGCCGATGCCGATTTCCAATACCCGCCCCTCTGCGTGAGGCACAATTTTTGATCGGGATTTCATGATCTCGCCCAGGCCACAGCCGTAGTCGATCAGGTGCGGCAGGATGTGTTTGTCGTAATGCGCTTTCAGCGGGTTTTTCATGGCGATGGATTGGGGTGCCGAAGGATTGGTGGCGGGGGCGCTGGCATAATCAGTCCCATGACTCTAACCGATCTACGCTACATCGTTGCCCTCGCCCGCGAACGTCATTTCGGCCGCGCTGCCGAAAAATGTCACGTGTCACAACCGACCTTGTCAGTTGCGGTAAAAAAGCTGGAAGAACAACTCGGCGTCGCGCTGTTTGAACGTGGCGTTGGCGATGTACGCGTGACGCCCATCGGCGAACAAATCATCGCCCAAGCGGCGCGCGTGCTCGCCGAAGCCACGCGCGTCACCGAGCTCGCCGCCGCCGGCAAAAACCCGCTCGCCGGCCCCTTGCGGCTGGGCGTGATCTACACCATCGGACCGTATCTGCTCCCCTCGCTGGTGCCACTGCTCAAAGAGCGCGCGCCGGAAATGCCGCTTTACATTAGTGAGGGTTACACCACTCAGCTGATCGAACGACTCAAAGCCGGCGAGCTGGATGTGCTGGTGCTGGCACTACCCGTCGATGAGCCGGGCATCGTTGCCCAACCGGTGTATGACGAAGCGTTTCGCGCGCTGGTGCCGGCCAACCATAGCTGGGCCAAGCTCAAGGCCATCGACCCGCAACGCCTGCTTGAGGAACCACTGCTCATGCTGGGTGCCGGCAATTGTTTCCGCGATCAAGTACTCGATTTGTGTTCGGCGACCATTGGCCAATCGCCGCATGTACTGGAAAGCAGTTCGCTGGAAACCATCCGTCACATGGTCGCCTCGGGCGTAGGGGTGACCGTCATGCCCGCCTCCGGCGTCGACCGCATCTCCGGCAACGACCCGCTGTTGCGCGTCAAGCGCTTCACCGAGCCAACACCAACTCGGTGCGTGGGTCTCGTATGGCGCACCAGCTTCCCGCGCAACAAGGCCATCGACCTGATACGCGGCGCCCTGCTCGACTGCGCTCTGCCGGGCACCAGCCCTCGCCGCTCCTAGGCGGCCGGGCTTTTTAGTAAGCGCGTTAGCCTAGCCCGTCAATCAGCGTCAGTAATAACGGGCGCTCAACGGGTCAGTGCCAGTACGGCCCCACAGCTCCAGCGGCGCGCCCACTGTAGCGCACAGAAATTCTTTGACCTTAGCCGCCGTCAAAGCGTTTTTGAAAGTGATGGTATGGACAAAACGCTGGCCAGCCAAACGGTACAACCACGTGCGACGACGAACGATCATGATGATCTCCTTACGGTTGCGTTGCGGTTAAAGACATTAACGTCACGGGCGGCAAAAGCTTAATGAGGCCGCACACATTTAGCGTAAAGCAGGAAGTGCGCCTGCCACAGATAGTGACGCCTAGAATACGCCGTCCCACACCGACTGCCTTTTGCCACGCTCTATCGCCGCCATGGAAGCCTTCCTGATCTCTACGGGCCTCGTCGCCCTTGCCGAAATCGGCGACAAAACGCAACTGCTCGCCCTCGTACTCGCCACCCGCTTTCGTCAGCCGGTTCCCATCATCGCCGGCATTTTTGTCGCCACGGTGTTGAACCATGCGCTGGCTGGCGCATTGGGCAGCTGGATTACCACCACCATCGGCCCAGAAGTGCTGCGCTGGATTGTCGGCATCTCCTTCCTTGCCATGGCCGGCTGGACGCTGATCCCCGACAAACTTGACGATGACGACACCAAAACCGCCGAATCATTGGGCGCCTTTACCGCCACCGTCATCGCCTTCTTTCTCGCCGAGATGGGCGACAAAACCCAGGTTGCCACGGTTGCCCTGGCCGCCCGCTTCAACGACCTTATCCCCGTCGTCATGGGCACGACCGTTGGCATGATGCTCGCCAATGCTCCTGTGGTGCTCTTCGGCGAAGCCATCACCCGCAAGCTACCGGTCGGGCTGGTACACAAAATCACCGCGGCCATTTTTGCCGTGCTGGGTGCGGTGACGCTGCTGGTCTAGTCAGCAAGGCGACGAAAAACAGGCCGCACAAACCGATATCAGGACTTGTGCGGCCTCTTACTACGGCGACTAACTCGGCTGAAAATTTGCCGAGTGATTTCGCTAACGCGTCACGACGATATCAATATCACGCCCCGCCCCACCGGATACTTTCTTCAATCGCAGCTTGACCGGCACCGCAGGCCCTTCGGCAGGCATAACACCTGACATGCGCTGATTATCAGAATCGACACGCATCCAACTCGGCAATGGCTGGCCATCGGCAAGTGACACATCGCCGATAAGTTCACCTGAAGTAAATTCGCCCAGCGCTACTTCAAAGAATTGCCCCCCGGCGGCAGTCACGGTTACCACGCCATTAACCGGGAATATGGGCTGCCCGGCAGACGAGATCTCCGCGGGTACCTTGCCTAGCGAACTCAACTCCGAGGCCAGCGAGAAAGCCGGCACCGGCGCGGAAACACTGCCGCCATTGACCCCTGGCACACTACCACCACCATTGACAGCGGCAATCATTGCTGAGTCGTACTGTTCCGTGTTAACCGGCGCGGCATCGGTAATGTAAACATTGCCGATTTGCGGAACAACGTTTGGCGGGAAATGCTCGTACGTTTCGTACACTTCACGCCAGTCATGTGGCAAACCGCCCAAGCGATACTCAAGGTTACGGTTCAGGTCATAGACCAACCAGCGACTATTCGGCGTCTGAAT
>CAZFSH010000075.1:7886-10613 GCA_964521935.1 uncultured Propionivibrio sp. | reverse complement strand
AGCGTGCGTTCAAACTCTGGGGTCTGGCGCATGAACTCGTGGTATTCCTCATCGGTACAAAAGCCCATCACGCGCTCCACACCAGCACGGTTGTACCAGCTGCGATCGAACAGGGCGATTTCGCCGCGCGTGGGCAGGTGTTGCACGTAGCGTTGGAAATACCATTGGCCACGCTCGACGTCGGACGGTTTTTCCAGCGCCACCACATGCGCACCGCGCGGGTTGAGGTGCTCCATAAAGCGCTTGATCGTGCCTCCCTTGCCGGCGGCATCGCGCCCTTCAAACAAGATGACCACGCGCTGGCCGGTTTCTTTGACCCAGGCTTGCAGCTTGAGCAGCTCAACTTGCAGATGGTATTTCTGCTTCTCGTAAGTCTTGCGCGCCATCAGGTGCTTGTAGGGATAGCCGCCCTCGCGCCAGTCGGGCGAGAGCTCTTCATCCGGGTGGCTGGCGTCGGCGATGCTCTGTTCCAGCAGCGCACTCTTGAGCGCCTCGATGTCGTCCGGTGACGCACCGGCAATCATGGCCTTGAGGTTATCGGCGCGTTGCGCAGCATGCGCTTTGCTCGGGTGCGCGAGGATGTCGCGCAGTGCCTCGGCTTTTGATTCTTGCGCAGCGGCGGTGCGATCCTTGGTCACGAAGGCTTCGACGGCTTTGGCGCTGTGTGCCGGAGCAATGTCGCCGGCGGCGCTACGACGGGGTGACTTGGGCAACATCGGCGCTGCAGGCTTGCGGCGTGAGCGGACGGGGGGAGCGTTAGTGCTAGGGGTGGCGGTAGTTTTCGTGACCATGCAAGACTCCATAAATGAATGCGCATTGACGGCCATTGTAAGATGCCGCCATGTCTGAGCAGCAAGTTTCCCGTCGTTTCGCTGGTGTTGATCGCTTGTATGGCGCCGGTGCCCTTGCCCGTTTGGCGCAGACCCACGTCTGCATCATCGGCATTGGCGGTGTGGGCTCCTGGGCGGTGGAAGCCTTGGCGCGTTCCGGCGTTGGCCACCTGACGCTGATTGATCTGGACCACATCGCCGAGTCGAACATGAACCGGCAGATTCACGCGCTGGAAAGCACGCTCGGTGCCGCCAAGGTGCTGGCGATGCAAGCGCGCATTGCGCAGATCAACCCGGCTTGTACGGTGACGGCCATTGACGAATTCATTGATGAAGACAATCTCGCGACGCTCTTGCCGGCGTGCGATGCGGTGCTCGATGCCATCGACAATGTGCGCGCCAAAGCGGCGTTGCTGGCGCATTGCCGACGGCACAAGCAGTACGTGATTACCACCGGTGGTGCCGGTGGGCGCATCGACCCGACACGGGTGGAGGTGGCGGATTTGTCGCGCACCGTGCAGGACGTGCTGGCCTCGAAAGTGCGCGCCAAGCTGCGCAAAGACTATGGCTTTCCGCGCGAGGAGAAAAAGAAGTTCGGCATCGCCTGCGTGTATTCGCAGGAGCCTGTTAAAAAACCATCACGCCGTCCCACAGCGACTGACTTTTGCCCGACTGATGTTGAGCGTGGTGTCGATGGAGGTGCCGGGCTGGCCTGCGCGGGTTACGGTTCGTCGGTCGCGGTGACAGCGAGTTTTGGTTTTGCCGCGGCCGCACGTGTGATTGATCACTTGTTGAAGGAAGCTCCATGAGCGACGCCCCGGTCGTCCTGATTACCGGCGCTGCCCGCCGTGTTGGCGCGGAAATAGCCCGGCAGCTGCACGCGGCCGGTTGTCGTGTCGCCATTCATTACCGTCGCTCCGCGAGCGAGGCGCAGGCGCTTGTTGCGACGCTGAATGCCCAGCGTACCGATAGCGCACATAGTTTCAGCGCCGATCTGCTCGATACCGCCGCCCTGCCGACGCTCATCGCTGCGGTACTCCGCCACTTTGGCCGGCTCGACGGCTTGGTCAATAACGCCTCGTCGTTTTACCGCACGTCGGTGGGTAGCATCGATCACGCCGCGTGGGATGACTTGCTGGGTTCCAACCTCAAAGCGCCCTTGTTTCTTGCTCAGGCAGCGGCACCGGCGCTTACGGCCAGTGGCGGGGCGATCGTCAATATCACCGACATTCACGCCGAACGGCCGCTGAAAGGTTTTCCGGTTTACAGCGCGGCCAAGGGTGGCTTGCTCAACCTCACGCGCTCGCTGGCCATTGAGCTCGCACCTGCGGTGCGGGTCAATGCCGTCGCGCCCGGGGCCATCGAATGGCCGGACGATGGCGAAGAAAACGCCGCCTTCCCCGCTGAAGAACGCGCCGCGATCATCAATCACACGCTTTTGGGCCGTATTGGTGCGCCTTCGGACATCGCGCGCACGGTAAAATTCCTGCTCCTCGACGCGCCCTACATTACCGGCCAAGTGATCAACGTCGACGGCGGCCGCTCTGCACACCTCTGAATGAACACTGCTGCAACCCACACCCTGGCTCCCGCCCTGACCGCTCGCCAGGCTGACAAATCGCGCGTCGAAGCCAATAAGCTGGCCAAACGCTTGCGCCGCGAAGTCGGCCAGGCGATCAGCGATTACGCCATGATCGAAGAAGGCGACAAGGTCATGGTCTGCCTGTCCGGCGGCAAGGACTCCTTCGCCCTGCTCGACATCCTGCTGCACCTGAAAGCGCACGCCCCCATACACTTCGACATCGTTGCCGATAATCTCGACCAGAAGCATCCGGGCTTCCCCGCCGAGGTGCTGCACAACAACCTGACGCAACAGCGCGAGAAATACCATATCGAG
>CAZFSH010000075.1:0-7876 GCA_964521935.1 uncultured Propionivibrio sp. | reverse complement strand
GGCGTGCCCTTCCACATCGAGAACGAAGACACCTACTCCATCGTCAAGAGCATCATCCCCGAAGGCAAAACCACCTGCTCGCTGTGCTCACGTTTGCGTCGCGGCGTGCTGTACCGCGTGGCCGGTGAATTAGGCGCAACCAAGATCGCGCTTGGGCACCATCGCGACGACATCGTCAATACGATGTTCCTCAATCTGTTTTTCGGCAGCAAGATGAAGGGCATGCCGCCCAAGCTGGTTTCGGACGATGGCAAAAATATCGTCATCCGGCCGCTGGCTTATTGTCGCGAAACGGATCTGGAGGAATGGGCGAAGATTCGCGAGTTCCCCATCATCCCGTGCAATCTCTGTGGTTCGCAGCCGAATTTGCAGCGCCAGCAGGTCAAGGAAATGCTCCGCGACTGGGACAAGCGCTTCCCCGGCCGCGTGGAAAATCTCTTTCGCGGCATGGGCAACATCGTGCCTTCGCACATGATGGACCCGAAGCTGTTTGACTTCGCCAGTCTGCGTGCCGATGGCGTCGCGCGTGCTGACGGTGATCGCGCCTTCGATCCCATTGATTTGCCCGCCCCCACTTCACTCTTCACCGTGGTCACCGAGGATGCACGCTAGAACTTTGCCCGCCCGCCACGGGCTGCTTTGGTTGCTCGCCGGCTTTGCCCTGTTTCGGCGCAATCCGCCGATGCTGACGCTGCTGACCTTCACCTATTTGCTGCTGGTCATTGTGGTCAACATCGTGCCGCTGATCGGGCCGTTTTTGCTGCCCATGTTGCTGCCGACGCTGACCGCGATGCTGGGTAATGGTTGTTTGGCGATCGAGCGGCGGCGTACCTTTACCCTGGCTGATCTGGTCGAGGGCTTGTCGGCGCGGCGCATCGGCTTGTTGCGTCTGGGGGGGATGCATTTGCTGGGTTCAACCTTGCTGGTGATCGTCGGCTTGCTCTTGGGCACGGACATGACGCTGGACCCGGAAATGTCGCAGGAGCGTGCCGCCGATCTGCTCAAGAGCCTGTCCATTCTGATGCTGCTCAGCTCGCCCCTGCTGATGGCATTCTGGTTTGCTCCCCTGTTGACCTTGTGGGACGACCTGCCCGCCGGCAAAGCCGTGTTCTTCAGCTTTTTTGCCAGCTGGCGCAACTGGCGGGCCTTTTCGGTTTATGCCGGCGCCGTGGTGGTGGTGGGGCTCTTTGTGCCGGCGCTGATCCTGCTCATTTCCGGCAGTATCTCGGGAGCCATCGCGCAATTTTTTGCCGTCATCCTGCGCATGCTGCTGATTTTCGTCATGGCGCCCGTGCTTATCGCCAGCGTATTCCTGTCGTACCGTGATGTCTTTCGTCAGCACGCGACGCCACCGAGCACCACCGTCGATGTCGTTGTTTAAGCGGTCTTCCGCGCGGGGCAAGCGACCGACGCCGATCGGCGTTTTTGGCGGCACCTTTGACCCGGTACATCTTGGCCACTTGCGGCTGGCCGAGGAAGCGCTCGATCAGCTGGAGTTGAGCGAGGTACTGTGGATTCCCGCCGGGCAACCGCCACTGCGCGACCAGCCGCACACCGAACCCGGACACCGCTTGGCCATGACGGCCTGCGCCATAGCTGGCCATGAAGCCTTTACGCTGGATGCCGGCGAAGTGTTTGCCGAGGTGCCCAGCTACACCGTCCATACGCTGGAGCGCCTGCGCGCGGAACATGGCGCCGAGCAGCCACTGGTTCTGCTGCTGGGTGCCGATGCTTTTGCGCGTCTCGAAGGCTGGCATCAATGGCTGCGTCTGTTTGAACTGGCACATATCGCCGTGGCCACACGGCCGGGCTACGATCTAACCGGTGATCTGGCAAAAGTCAGTCGCTGTGGTACGGCGCTGGCTGCAGAATTTGCGCAGCGTCAGGCGACACCGGCTGCCTTGAGCCAGTCGGCTGCCGGCTGTATCGTGCCCTTTGCCATCACGCCGCTCGACATTTCCGCCACGGCGATTCGCGCGGCTCTGGCGGCTGAGCGCAGCGTTCGCTACCTCGTGAGCGATGCTGTTCTCGACTATATTTCCCAAAATAACCTTTACCGATAAAACTCATGGATCTGCGCAAACTGCAAAAAATCGTTGTCGACGCTCTGGAAGACGTCAAAGCTAAAGACATCGAAGTCATCAACACCACCAAGCTCACCGCCTTGTTTGACCGCGTGATCATCGCCACCGGTGACTCCAACCGGCAGGTGCGCGCGCTGGCCGCGAACGTGCATGACAAGGTCAAGGAAGCCGGCGGTGACGTCATTGGCACCGAGGGTGAAGACGGCGGCGAGTGGGTATTGGTCGACTTGGGCGACATTGTGGTGCACGTCATGCAGCCCTCGATTCGCCTGCATTACAACCTCGAAGAGCTGTGGCAAAAGAGCCCGAAGCGGGCCAAAAAAGCCGATGACGAGGCCGATGGCGAGCAATAACGCTGAGTAATTCGCCATGAAGTTGTTGGTCGCTGCCGTGGCCACGCGCCCGCCGGCTTGGGTGGAAGAAGGCTGGAACGACTACGCCAAACGCATGCCGCGCGATGCGCCGCTGAGCCTGATCGAGGTGAAACCCGAGCCGCGCACCACGGGCAAAACACCCGAAGCGATGATGGCTGCCGAAGCGAAACGGTTGGAGAGTACGCTCGCTGGCCCCGCCAATACTCACGCGTGGCGGCGTGTTGTGCTCGACGAGCGCGGCGACGCGTTGACTACCAAGCAGCTGGCCGAGCGGCTCGCGCAGTGGCAGGCCAGTGGCGATAACGTGGCCATCATCATCGGCGGCCCGGATGGCCTCGACCCGACTTTCAAGGCCACGGCCCATGAGCGCATTCGCCTCTCCAGCTTGACCTTGCCGCATGCCTTGGTCCGTGTCATTCTGGCGGAAGCCTTGTACCGCGCCAGCAGCCTGTTGCGCGGCCATCCCTACCATCGGGAGTAACGCGTGTTGACTGATAACCGTATTTATCTGGCCTCGCGCAGCCCGCGTCGCCGTGAATTGCTGACACAGATTGGTGTGCATTTCGACATGCTGCTGTTTCGTGCCGGCGCCCGCGAAGACGAGGCCGTCAGCGAAGTAGCCTTGCCCGGCGAAGCCCCGGAGGTCTATGTGCAGCGCGTGGCGCGCGCCAAAGTCGAACACGCTTTGCACTTGCTCGATAACCGCCGCGGTGTACCCGCGCGCCCGGTGCTGGCGGCCGACACCACGCTTGATTTTGCCGGCGAGATTATCGGCAAGCCCCGTGACGAAGCCGATGCCGAACGCATTCTCGGCCGCCTTTCCGGCGCGACGCATCGCGTGCTCACCGCCGTGGCGGTGGCCAAGGCAGATCATATCGAGCAGGTGTTGTCGGTCAGTGAGGTGCGCTTTCGCACACTGAGCAAAGAAGAGATCAGCCGTTATGCCTATAGCGGCGAACCGATGGACAAGGCCGGTGCCTATGGCATCCAAGGCAAGGCCTCAATGTTCATCGAAGAAATCCGCGGCTCTTATTCGGGCATCATGGGTTTGCCCTTGTGCGAGACCGCCCTGTTGCTGCGTCGTTTTGGTGTGACTGTCTGATATGGCTGAACAATTCCTGATCAACTTCACCCCGCAAGAAACGCGGGTGGCCTTGCTGCAACAAGGCATCGTGCAGGAGCTGCACATCGAGCGCAGCACCAGTCGCGGTCTGGTGGGCAATATTTATCTGGGCAAGGTGGTGCGTGTGCTGCCGGGCATGCAGTCGGCCTTTGTCGAGATTGGTCTCGAACGTACGGCGTTTTTGCACATCGCCGACATCTGGGGCGAACGCGCGGCCGGTGCCGAGGCGCGACCAGCACGCCCGATTGAGCGCATCCTGAATGAAGGCCAGTCGCTCATGGTGCAGGTGCTCAAAGACCCGATTGGTACCAAGGGCGCACGCCTGACAACGCAGGTCTCGATTGCCGGGCGCTTGCTGGTGCATCTGCCACAAGACAAACATATCGGCATTTCGCAGCGCATTGAGAACGAAGGCGAGCGCGACAAGCTGCGCGCGCGCATCCATGAGCTTTTGCCGGAGGATGAGTCAGGCGGCTACATTGTCCGTACGGTGGCGGAAGATGCGCCCGATGAGGAACTGGCGGCGGATATCGCCTACTTGAAGCGCAGTTGGCGCGATATTCAGTCACGCTCGCTGACGGCCAAGGCGCCGGCGTTGTTGCATCAGGATCTCAATCTTGCCCAGCGGGTATTGCGTGATTTGGTCACGCGGGAAACCAGTGAGATTCTCGTCGACTCACGCGAGACCTTTGCCATGCTGCAAGGCTTCGCGCAGGAATATGTACCCCAGGTTGCGGAACGTCTGGCGCATTACACGGGCGAGCGGCCCTTGTTTGAGCTCTACGGCGTTGAGGATGAAATCCAGAAAGCCCTGGGCCGTCGGGTTGATCTGAAATCCGGTGGTTATCTGATCATCGACCAGACTGAAGCGATGACCACGATCGACGTCAATACCGGCGGCTTCGTTGGCCTGAAAAGTTTTGATGACACCATTTTCAAGACCAATCTCGAAGCCGCGCAAACCATCGCCCGGCAGCTGCGCTTGCGTAACCTTGGCGGCATCATCATTGTTGATTTCATCGACATGGACTCGGAAGAACACAAGAGTGCCGTGCTGGCGGAATTCAACCGCGTGCTGGCACGCGACCACACTCGCGTGACGGTGAATGGCTTCACTCAGCTGGGTTTGGTAGAAATGACGCGCAAGCGCACGCGCGAAAGTCTGGCGCACATTTTGTGTGAGATCTGCCCGACCTGCAGTGGCCGGGGCGAAGTCAAAACCGCGCGTACCGTTTGCTATGAAATCATGCGCGAAGTGCTGCGCGAAGCCCGCCAGTTCAAGGCGCGGGAAATGCGCGTGCTGGCGGCGCCGGTGGTCACCGACCTGTTTCTCTATGAAGAATCGCAGGCCTTGGCCATGCTGTCCGACTTTATCGAGCGCCCGATCTCACTGCATGCCGAAACCGGCTATACGCAAGAGCAGTTCGATATCGTGCTGATGTAGGAACTATTGACGCAGCGGACGCAGGACGCAGCGGGTGCAGTCAAGCAGCGCGCCGTGTCTCAGCGCGCGCTGTGCCCGATGTAGTCGTTGGTAATCGCCTTGATCTTGCCGTCATGGCGCAACTTGTCCAAGGCCTTTTGCAGTTTGCCGACCAGCACAGGATCAGTCTGCGGATTGAGCGCGTAATAGTAGGCGCCATCGTCGCTCAGTTTCATCAAGCGCGTCATGCTTGCCGGGGGCATGCCGGCACTGCGCAGGTTCCACGCCATGCCGACTTCGGTATCGACCATGACATCAACCATGCCTTCGCTCAACAGCTTGAGCACCTTGTCGTTCGAGCTTTCCATGCGGAAAGCGCGTTCCGGAACTCCCTGCGCGAGCAGATCTTGCTGGGAGGCTTCACCGCGCACGATGCCGATTTTGACGTTAGCCAGATCCTTGAGTTTGCGCACCAGTTTTTCGGTGCCGGGTCGGCCGTAGATCCAGGTTGAGCGGGGCAGAATCGGGCCAACCCAGAGAAACTCGTTTTCGCGAGATGGTTTGCGTGCGGTGGTAAAAACAAGGGTATTGGGGGTTTTCTGGGCGGTCCAGTAAGCACGCGCCCACGGTACCAGCTGGATGTCGCAAGTGATCCCGGCCGTGGCGCAGGCAACGTTCAGGATGTCGGTCGAAATGCCCTTGACCGCGCCGGCGTCTTCGTAGTTGTAGGGTGGCCAGTCTTCGGTAAAGGCGGTCAGCTCGGCGGCATGAGCAGTTAGATCCATAAAACCGAGCAGCAGCGCGATGCATGCAGCCGTTGAACGAAGAATCAGTGTGGATCGTGGCAACCAGAAGGAATGAGTAGCCATGGTATTTACCGCAGTGTTGGACATATAGCCGAGCTAGTATGCCAGCTTTGTCCGCGCTTTACCTCGCTACTATTAGCGATGCTGGCGCGGAATATCCAGGCAAAAACGCGAGCCGGCACCGGGGGCGGAGCTGACGGTCAGTGTGCCGCCGAGCTTTTCTTCGACCAGTTGCTTGCTGTAACTCAGCCCCACGCCCGAACCGCCGGCGTTCCCACGCGTGGTGAAGTAGGGAGTGAAGACCTTTGCCAACACCTCGGGCGACATGCCGACACCATTATCGGTGACCGACAGCCTGACGCGCTGCGCATCCAGGGCTGTGGCGCTGATGTGCAGCGTGCCCGGACGCGAACCGTCGAAGGCATGCACCAGGGCATTCTGGATCAGGTTGATCAAGACCTGCTCCAGCGGGCCGGGCAGATGATCGAGTTGTATGACGGCGGGGATGTCTGTCGTCACTGCAATTGGCAGGGGGCGCAGCGTCGGGCGCAGCATCACCAGCACTTCATCGACCAGTGTTGCCAGGCAAAACTGGCGCTGACGTTGCGAGGCGCTGTCAACGGCCACATTTTTCAGGCTGAGCGTCAGCTCGGTGGCGCGGGCGCTGGCCGAGGCCAGTATGCGCATCCCTTCGCTAAAACTATGCAGAAAGCTCTCCAACTCGCTGCGCCGCAGGCTGCCCTCCGTGAGCTTGTCGCCAAATTGCGTGAATTGCTCGCCCATGCTGTCGCTGACGAGGCTGACATTGCCTACTGCTGTAGCCAGGTCATGGGCGATGGCTGGAGTCAGGCTTGATAGCGAGGCGAGCTGTGCCAATTCAAGATTCTTGGCCTCCGAACGCGCCAAGGCCGCCGTTAGCGCGCTGATCCGTGCGCCCATGGCCGCGTGACTGCTCTGAATGTGTTGCTCCAGTGCCTCGATACGCAAAACCATCTCGTCGAGATCGTCGGCACTGGGCAGCTTGGCAAAGTCGACGTCACCGAGCAGGCGATCAATCGCCCGTGCAGGGCGCCCAGTGGCGGAACTGACCGAAGATCCGGCCCTGTGGAAGAAATAACTCATGAGCTAAAACGAGAAGACAAGCAAGTTGAACTGTGTCTTGCGTATACGGCTAAATACACGGCGACTTAAGCAGCCTGTACACTTCGCCGCTATCACTCTTGGGGAGGCCTTTATGATTAATCCAAAACTGCTTGACGATATCGCGGCCAAGTTTTCTGCCGTGCTGGCCAATACTCCGGCTGGCGAAATCGACAAAAATATGCGTGCGCTGGTCTCTTCTGCCTTTTCCCGGCTTGATCTGGTCAGCCGCGAAGAGTTTGATGTGCAGCAGGCCGTGCTGGCCCGTGCGCGCGAAAAGCTCAGCGAGCTAGAGGCCCGCCTCGCTGAGCTTGAGGCGAAAAAATCATAACTAATTGAAAGTTCTGTCCGGTTTAGCCGAAAAAGTGCGACTGCAGATTGGGCTGCACGTAGAGCTGGCCACCGTTGGGTGTGGTCAGCAAGTTGGTGTCGGCGAGGTTGCGCTCAGTCGTACTCGGTGAGAGCAGACGTAGCAGCGACTGCGCTTCGTTACGGCTGAGTTCGCCGGGAACGCCACCTTCGAGGCCAACGCTGGGGGCGTCTTTTTTGTCGTTATTTTTTTCGCTGAAAGTAGTTGCGGTCTGGGCCATGAGGTTCTCCTTGGGACAACGGTTCGCCCTCTATCTGCAAACCCTGTGCCAGCTAGCGCGTTTTCACTGATTTTTTCCTCTGCCAGCGCAAAATCTGCCGCCTGCGCGCTTAGCCTGCGCTTTAACGGGTGAATTAGCCAGAAAAACCTGCTCAGTTTTTGTTTTCGGGTTTTGCCCAAACATCCGGGCGGCGGAATTTGCCGATTTTGCTGATTTAGTCGGCAGCGCGCCGCCCGGCAATACTGGCGATAATGCGCCGACCTTCCCTCCCCCACCTTTGCCATGGCTCTTGCCACTCTGTTCAGCCGCGCCCTTAACGGCCTCGACGCGCCCCGC
>CAZFSH010000074.1:0-10735 GCA_964521935.1 uncultured Propionivibrio sp. | reverse complement strand
CTGAAAAACACGCTCGTCGAAGTGGCCCTTACACCACTCGCTCATTTTGCGGATCGACTCGGCCGGGTCCCAGCCACTCTTGTACGGGCGATTGGAGGTAATCGCGTCATAGACATCGCACACCGCGCCCATTTTGGCAAAGAGGCTGATCTGGTCGCCGCTGAGCTTTTCCGGGTAACCGCTGCCATCCATTTTTTCGTGGTGATGCAGGCACACATCGCGGGTGATATCGCTGGCACCGCCGCCCTCAACTAACAACTCGTGGCCCTTGACCGGGTGACTCTTGATGATGGCAAATTCTTCGTCGGTCAGCTTGCCCGGCTTGTTGAGCACCTCCATAGGCATCAATGCCTTGCCCAGATCGTGCAACAAGCCAGCCATGCCGGCTTCCTTGGTTTGCGCCTCATCGAGCCCCAATTGCTTGGCCAGCACAACCATGAGTGCGCACACCGCCACCGAGTGCATATAGGTGTAATCGTCGGCCGAACGCAAGCGCGCCAGACTGATCAAGGCGCCGGGATTACGGGCCACCGAATCGCTGATCTCATCCACCAGCTTGACCGCCACCTCGGAAGAAACCGCCTTGCCCATGCGCACTTCGTTGAACATGGAGACCACCGCCTCCTTGCCCTTGCTGCATATCTTGGCAGCACGTTTGGCCTCATCGGCAAAGCTGGTTTGGCGGGTCGCTTCGGCACGCACATCAGCCCGCTCGGCTTCGGCGAGCATCAAGTCCACTTCGTTTTCCACCGACTCGACCGACACCGAGGCGGGCACATCATCACCCTTGGCGACATTGATCCAGACCTCCTTGATCGCAGAGGCCTGCAGCTGGCGAATATCTTCCGGGTCTTTGATCGTGAACTTGGTACGCCAGAACGGGTGCTCCATCCAGGAGCCGCACATCTCGTGCAGATGCATCCCCACCCGCAGGTCGGCGACACTGATTTTCTTCAACATACTGGTAGACTCCGCGGCCCGCCAAGCAGCCCGCCCACTGAGCGAACTGGGCACGCTGGCCCGCACACCGGCTGCACCGCATCGAGCACATCGATCGCGACGACCGGTTCACTGGCTTCATTCCTCAAGGGACCGACTGATTTCATGGATTTTTTTCCGTTAGTGCAAGCCCTGATTCTGGGCGTGGTCGAAGGTTTGACCGAGTTCCTGCCCATCTCGAGCACGGGCCACTTGATACTGGCTGGCGCATTGCTGGATTTTAACGACGAACGCGGCAAGCTGTTTGAAATCGTCATTCAGTCGGGGGCCATTCTGGCGGTTTGCTGGGAATACCGGGCACGCATTTTTTCGGTCATTACCGGGCTGCGTACCGAAGCCGTTGCACAGCGTCTGGTGCTCAACCTGGCCATAGCCTTCCTGCCCGCTGCCGTGCTCGGCCTGCTTTTTGGCAAGCTCATCAAAGCCTCACTGTTTAACCCGATCGCCGTCTCGCTGGCTTTCATCATTGGCGGCGTGATCATCCTGTGGGCGGAAAAGCGCGAACACGTGACGCGCATCGACAGCGTGGACGAGCTTACCCCGCTGGACGCCCTCAAGCTCGGTCTGGCGCAAGCCTGCGCCCTGATCCCCGGCACCTCGCGCTCCGGAGCCACCATCATTGGCGGCCTGCTCTTTGGTTTATCGCGCAAAGCCGCCACCGAGTTTTCCTTCTTCCTGGCCATTCCGACGCTGTTTGCTGCGACCGCTTACGAGCTATACAAGGGGCGCCACCTGCTCAGTCTGGATGATGCCGCCATGTGGGGTGTCGGCTTTGTCGCCTCGTTTATATCGGCCTTCCTCTGCGTGCGCTGGCTCTTGCGCTTCATTTCTACCCACGACTTCACCGTCTTCGCGTGGTACCGCATCGCCTTCGGTCTGGTCGTCCTGGCTACCTGGCAATTCGGCCTCGTTGACTGGTCTGGTGCATGAGCACAGCGGCTAGCCCGACTGCGCACGCCCACGACTTCCGTCAGGGCATTGTCGCGGGCCTGGCCGCCTATTTCATCTGGGGCCTGGTGCCCGTTTTCTTCAAACAGCTGAAAGACGTTTCGGCCATCGAAACCATCGCCCACCGCGTGGTCTGGTCCATGGTGCTGATGGGCATCGTACTGCTCTGCAGTCCCGGCCGCTTCACCCAGGTGATCGAGTTCGCCCGCGACCCGCGCAAACTGGCGCGTGTGGCCGCCGGTTCGGTGATGGTGCTAACCAACTGGCTGGTGTTCATTTACGGCATCAACGTCGGCGAGATTCTTGCCACCAGTCTGGGCTATTTCATCCTGCCGATTTTGAACATTGCCCTCGGCGTCATGGTCCTGAAAGAGCGGCTGCGACCGGTGCAGTGGTTGGCCGTGCTCTGCGCGATTATTGGCGTGCTCATTGAGACCCTGCGTCTTGGTACGCTCCCCTGGATATCGCTGGCGCTGGCCGCGAGCTTCGGTTTTTACGGCCTCATGCGCAAGCAACTGGCCATGGACTCGGCCAGTGGTCTGTTCCTCGAAACCGCCTGCATCGTACCGGTGGCACTTGGCTATCTGCTCTGGCTCGACCGCACCGGCACCGCGCATTGGGGCGAAAGCGTGCAGCTGTCTGCCCTGCTCATTGCCAGTGGTGCCGTCACCGCCATTCCACTGCTGCTCTTTGCCATTTCGGCACGCCGTCTGCCGCTGAACCTGATTGCCTTTTTGCAATACCTCGCCCCCTCGATCAGCTTTTTGGTCGCGGTACTCATTTATCACGAACCCTTCGATCTGCATCGTGCTGCCGGCTTCGGCGCCATCTGGCTAGGCATCGCGGTTTACTCGCTTGACCTCTGGCGGCACGCCAAAACCTCATGAACATTCTTTTTGAAGAAGACGGCAGTTTTCGCGCTGGCGCGCTGATGACCGACAACAACACCTCCGTGCAAGTCGAGTTGCCCGGCGGCAAGCGCAGCAAGGTCAAGGCGGCCAACGTGCTGCTGCGCTTTGCCAGCCCGACAGCCAGCGAGCTGATGACGCGCGCACAAGCCGAAGCGGCGGACATGGAGGTGAATTTCCTCTGGGAAGTAGCGCCCGAGGGTGAGTTTGGTTTCGAGGACATGGCCGCCGACTACTGTGGCGGCAAGCCCGATGCCGTGCAGTCTGCTTCGGTCTTGATGGCGCTGCACGCGGCGCCGATGTACTTTCACCGCAAGGGTAAAGGCCGCTATCGCAAAGCCCCCGCCGAGATTTTGCAAGCCGCCTTGGCCGGCATCGAAAAGAAGCGCCTGCAAGCCTTGGCGATTGAAGAAATGACCGCACAACTGGTGGCCGGCACCTTGCCCGAGCGCTTCCCCGCCATGCTCGCGCAGCTGCTCTACGCGCCCGATCGCAACCTCATGGAAACCAAGGCACTGGAAGCCGCTTGTGCGCAAAGCGCACAAACCGCACCGGCCTTGCTCCGTGCCTGCGGTGCTTTGCCGTCGACCCATGAATTTCACTTCGGCCGCTTCCTGCACGAGTATTTCCCGGAAGGCAAAGGTGGCACGCGCTTTCCGGCGTTTGCGGCGGCCGTCGTGCCTACCGACTTACCCTGCGCCGATGTCGCCGCATTCAGCATTGACGACGCCGCCACCACCGAAATTGACGATGCCTTTTCTGTCAGCCCGCAGCCAACAGGGGGCTGGCGCATCGGCATTCACATCGCCGCGCCCGGCTT
This sequence comes from uncultured Propionivibrio sp., assembly GCA_964521935.1. GTDB lineage: Bacteria > Pseudomonadota > Gammaproteobacteria > Burkholderiales > Rhodocyclaceae > JADJEF01. The sequence goes on along the minus strand of CAZFSH010000074.1, from coordinate 7,060 downwards.
GGGTTTTACGCCCGACTCCGAGCTCGGGCGTATCGCCCGCGAGCGGCTATCGACCGTCTACATGCCGGGGCGCAAGATCACCATGCTGCCGGATGCCGTGGTCGAACAGTTCACGCTCGGCGCCGGACGCACCGTGCCCGCACTCTCGCTCTATCTCGATGTTGCCTCGGATTTGCGCATCACCGGCCACACGACTCAGATTGAATTGGTGCCTATCGCCGCCAACCTGCGCCATCACGACATCGAGCCGCTCTTCAACGAGACCACCCTCAGCGAAGGCTTGGGCGACTTCCCTTACCGCGACGAACTCAAGCTGCTGCATGAGCTGGCGCAAGTGCTCGAAGCCGGCCGCGGGCAGGTCAAGCAGAACAATCGACGCGATTACAGCTACGAGATCGATTGGGCACAACAGGCCTGCGGGGAAGCCGGCAGGGTCAGCATCGTCGAGCGTCAGCGAGGCAGCCCGCTTGACACGCTGGTGGCCGAACTCATGATCGTCGCCAACTCGACCTGGGGAGCCTTGCTGCGCGACGCCAAAATCCCCGCGCTCTACCGTGCGCAAAGCGCGGGCAAGGTGCGCATGACCACGCAGGCCGCACCGCACGAAGGCCTGGGCGTCGATTGTTATGCCTGGTCCAGCTCGCCGCTGCGCCGCTATTGCGACCTACTTAATCAGTGGCAACTCATTGCCCATCTGCGCAACGAAGCGGCCCCCTTCCCACCCAAGTCCGCCGAGCTGTTTGCGGCCATGCGTGACTTCGATGTCACCTATTCCGCCTATGCCGAATTTCAACGCGGTATGGAGCGCTATTGGTGCCTGCGCGGCTTGCTGCAGGAAAGTAAAACCGAGATCACCGCGCGCATCATTAAAGAGCAGTTGGTGCGCCTGGAAGACATTCCGCTGGTCATTCGCCTGCTTGACCTGCCTGAGCTAAGCATTGCCTCACCGGGCCGGCGCGTGCGCCTGGCCATCGAGCACATTGATTTGCTCACCGCCGACATCCGCGCGCGCTTTGTTGAGCTGCTGCCGATGGACAACACCGCGGCAGATAGCGCCATCGAGATTAGTGATGACGATATCGACGAGGCGTCAATGGTATCAGAGGCATTAGAGGCAACGGAGCCCTCTGAAGCCGCCGATGAGGGCATGGAATTGCCTGCCGAATCAGGCTCTGATAGCGGCTTAGGTAAAGCCGAGCCGAGCGGGCCAGCGGATTAAAATTTCCGCTATCTCTCCCTGCGTCGTAATCCCTCAGTGTCCCTGACCGCCGTCCCACAGCGACTGACTTTTCGCCGACTCAAGGCGGCCATCGCCGTCATACCAACGCTCACACTCGCGCTCGGTATTTCGTTTGGCTTGCACGCTATGGTTCTGGCTATTCACTTCGAGCTGCCCGACGCCCTCGGGCGCGCCAGCGAAAAAGCGCTCGATGTCATTCTGGTTAATAGCAAGCACACGAACGCGCCGACCAAAGCGCAAGCACGGGCCCAAGCCAATCTCGATGGCGGCGGCAATACCGACGACAACCGCCGTGCCAAAACGCCTTTGCCGCCCTCCGCCGAGAGTCGTGAAGGCAACCAGCTTATCGAAGCGCAACGCAAGATTGCCGAACTGGAAGCGCTGCAACAGCAACTGCTGGCACAGAATCAGTCAGAGAACAAACAGAAAGCCAATGCGCGGAGCAATACCGACAATCCGCGCCTGCCACCAACCCCGACCGGCGCCGACTTGGCCAGCAGCGCCTTGGCCATGGTGCGCCTGGAAGGCCAAATCGCGCGCCAGCAAGAAGCCTATAACCAGCGGCCACGACGCAAATTCATCGGCGCCCGCACGCAGGAATATCGCTTTGCCCAGTATGTCGAAGACTGGCGGCAAAAAATCGAACGCATCGGCAATCTGAACTACCCAGATGCCGCGCGCGGCAAGCACTATGGCTCGCTGGTACTCACCGTGATCATCCGCGCCAATGGCGATCTGGATAGCGTCGAGATCAACCGCTCCTCCGGTAAAGCGGTGCTCGACGAAGCGGCACGACGCATCGTGCGCTTAGCCGCGCCGTACGCGGCCTTCCCTGAGGCGATTCGCGCCGATACCGATCTGCTGGAAATCACCCGCACCTGGACCTTCACCCAGGCTGATCAGCTACAGAGCGAGTGATTGCGGAACCACCAACAGCAACAATTATTCAGGCAATTATTTCGCCATAGCGTCAGCGCCGGCCTTCGCCACTTGGCCATCTTTATCGGGCGCTGCACCCGACACGCCGATAGCGCCAATAATCTTGCCGTCGAGCGTCAGCGGCAGGCCACCGTCCACCGCACTCACGCCCTTCAGTGTCAGCACGCGCAAACCAATGCCGCCAGCGGCCACGGCGTCTTCATAGGCCTTGGTCGGGCGGCGAAACATCGCTGAAGTACTGGCCTTGTCTTGAGCAACCGCAATGCTGCCGGTTTGCGTGTTGTCCATGCGTTCGAACGCAACCAACTGACCAGCGGTATCAACGACCGCAATGGCCATGGGCAAGTTCAATTTAGTGGCTTCAACGACGGCTGCAGCAATAACCTTTCGTGCCTGATCACGATTAACGTTGCTGCCGTATTGCGGCACCTGGGCAAAACTAAGGACCGAGGTGGCGCACAGTGCCGCGGCAACGGCCGCTGAGGTGATGAATTTCATTGAGTTCTCCAAAAATAGTCACAGTGACAACCCTTTTGTAAAAAGGGTTGCATGGAGGATTTGACACCAACCCAAGGAGTTCCACCATCGCTAACAATAGCGATGGTGACGCGCCCGCAGTTAGCGACAGCAACGCAACTGGCGCTAAGATGCCCGTCGTTTTGCGTCATTAACCCAGCTCATTACATCGTCACTCTATGGACAACTTGGATCGCTACGCCGTTTTTGGCAACCCCATCGCCCATAGTAAGTCGCCACGTATTCATGGCCTGTTTGCCGCGCAGACGCAGCAAGCCATGCGCTATGAGGCCGTGCTCGCACCGCTCGATGATTTCGCCGGCAGTGTTCGCGCCTTTGTGACGGAAGGCGGGCGTGGCGCCAATGTCACCGTGCCGTTCAAGGAAGAAGCCTTCCGTCTGGCGACTGAACTGACGCCGCGTGCGCAAGCAGCCGGGGCGGTGAATACCCTGTCGTTTGAGGGCGCGCACGTCAAGGGCGACAACACCGATGGCGCTGGCCTGGTGCGCGACCTGACCAGCAATCTCAAGGCCACGCTAATGGGCCGCCGCATTTTGTTGCTGGGCGCGGGCGGCGCCGCACGGGGCGCGTTGCTGCCCTTGCTGGATACCCTCCCCGCCGCGCTGGTCATTGCCAACCGTACCGGCGAAAAAGCGGCACAACTGGCCTTACTCGACCCGCAGCGCCGTGCCACAGCGACTGACTTTTCCGGGCTCGCCAACATGGCGCCCTTCGATGTGGTGATCAACGCCACCTCGGCAGGTCTGAGCGATGCAGCGCTCCCCTTGCCCGACCACGTCTTCGCCGACACAGCCTTGGCCTACGACATGCTCTATGGTCGCGAAACCGCTTTCATGGCGCAAGCACGGCGGTTAAACGTCTGCGTCGCCGACGGCTTGGGCATGCTCGTCGAACAAGCCGCCGAAGCCTTCTGGCTCTGGCGCGGCGTGCGCCCGGACACCGCGCCAGTCATGGCTGCACTGCGCCAAGCTTAAACATGCGGCCAGCACCGACGTGGTTGCAACGTGGCCTGGGCATCGGCCTGCTCGTGCTGGTGCTATGGCAAGGCTGGTATTTCGGCTGGGTAGTCTGGTGGAAGTGGTTTGACCCGTGGACCACCAGCTTTCAAAGTCGCCGTCTCGATGAAATGCGCGAGAAAAACCCCGCGGCCACGCTGCAAAAAACCTGGGTACCCTACGAGAAAATATCGGTGCATCTCAAGCGCGCCGTGATCGCCGCGGAAGATGACAAGTTCATCGACCATGAAGGCTTTGACTGGGAAGGCATCCAGAAAGCCATCGAAAAAAACCAGAAAAAGGGCAAGCCCGTCGCGGGCGGCTCAACCATTTCCCAGCAGCTGGCGAAAAACCTGCTGCTCTCGCCCAATAAAACCGTCTTACGCAAAGCCGAAGAAGCTCTCATCACCCTCTGGCTGGAACTGCTTTGGGACAAGCATCGCATTCTGGAGGTGTACCTCAACGAAGTGGAATGGGGCGAGGGCGTGTTTGGCGCCGAAGCGGCGGCACGGCGCTACTACAAGGTTTCTGCCGGGCAGCTCTCGGCCGAGCAGGCCGCGCGGCTGGCGGTCATGCTGCCGGCACCGCGCAAGTTCGAGAAAAATCCCTACTCGGCTTACGTCAATAACCGCACCCAGCTAATCATGGGGCGCATGAATTACTCGGAAGTGCCGTAGCCACAAAATGCGGGGCTAGAATGAGCCGCTATGACCGAGCTGCTTGAGCATTCTGCAACCGACGAACTCGACCCGCGCCAGCGTGCCGAGGAACAGGACATGCTGCGCCAGGTCGAAGAGCTGGTACGTCTGCAATCCTGGGATGAGCTGCGCACCAAGCTGGAACCAATGCCGCCGGACGGTATCGCACGGATTCTCGAAGCGCTGCCACCCGATGATTCGATCGTCGTCTGGGAACTGGTCTCGAAAGAGCGGGGCGAGGAAATTCTCGACGATCTGCCCGAGGCCTTACACGAAGACCTGGACGAACCCGCCGAGGAAGAAGACCGAGAGGCCATTGGTTATGCACCGGTCCCTGAAATACAACGCCGACAGACCGAAGTACATGCCTTCGAGCTGCAAAACGGCCGGCTGCGCCAGATAGAAATCGAAAGCAAAGAAGAGCTGGCAACGACGCAGCCCATCTGGGTCGATCTGCTCGCCCCCTCGCGCGAAGAGCGGCAATGGATTACCGAAATTTTTGGCCTCAAACTGCCGGATGCCGATGACCTGACCGACTTGGAAGAGTCAGCGCGATTCTTCATCGCCGAAAACGGCGAAGTGCACCTGCACTCGGAATTCCTGCTCGACAAGGAAGATGACTCGCGCAACGTTGCCGTCGCCTTCATTCTGTACAAAAACGTGCTGTTCTCGATGCGCGACGAAGAACTGCCGGTGTTCCGCTTGCAGCGTTTGCGTGCGCGGATTCAGCCCGGCTATGTGTCGGAAGGCAAGGATGTCCTGATCGACTTGTACGGCGCCAACGCGGAGTATTCCGCCGATGCGCTGGAAGACGTTTACGCTGATCTCGAAGCGGTCGGCCGCAACGTGCTCTCGCCGCATGTCAGCGATGATGAAGCCGCTGAAATCCTGACCGAAATTGCCAAGCAGGAAGACTTGAACGGACGCATCCGACGCAACGTGCTCGATACGCGCCGGGCGCTGTCGTTCCTGATGCGCGGGCGCTTAATGTCGGAGCAACAACATGGCGATGCCCGACAGATTCTGCGCGACATCGACTCACTGGATGGCCACACCTCGTTCTTGTTCAACAAGATCAACTTCCTGATGGATGCGACCGTCGGTTTCATCAACATCAACCAGAACAAGCGCGTGTCCAAGCTGACCACCATCGGTGTCGTGTTCACCCCGATCAACATCCTTGCCGGCATTGGCGGCATGTCGGAATTCTCGATGATGACGCAAGGCGTGCCCTGGCCGCTGGCCTATGGTGGCTTCATCGCCTCCATGGTGCTCTTGGGCTTGGGCACCTATCAGGCCGTGCGCTACCTTGAAATGCGCAAACCCAACGCGGTCAAACCGACGCGCTAAAGCTACAGACCGCTAAGCCACCACACTACGGCATTGGCGCTCCATGGATTGCTATTTATGGCGATCTGGCTAACATGATTCTCCCCTGTTCCAGCCAAGGTTTCTTCGCCCTGAGTTTCCGCTCGTCCCATGCGCACTCCCTCCCGCGATACGCCGACCATCTACTACCGCATTCTGTGCACCCTGCTCACAGAAGAAGGTTACGACTGCGCACCCTGGCTAGCCGCGGCTGGCATTAACGAGCGGATACTGAACAGCAGCGACGGCGTGGTTGGTATTGCGCAACTGGATCGCTTGATCAGCGAAATTGAGTTGGGTACAGGCCGCAAAGACTGGGCATTTTCTCTGGGCAAGCGCATCACGCTGACCGCCCATGGCAGCGTCGGTTTTGTCATGGTAACCAGCAAAACCTGTGGCGAAATGCTGGCGCTGTGCGCACGCTACTACCGCTTGATGAATCCACTGTACGCCTTGGAACTCGACGTTGCGGCTGGTCAGCAATTAGCTTGCGCGCAGTGGCGCCCCAGCGGCCCTTGCTCGGTACGCCTGCGCAATTTCATTGAAGAAATCATCGCGGTATCCGCTTATCAGCAACTGCTGCCATTTATGGCCGAGGATCATGGCAGCATGATGGAAATTCGCCTCGCGCAACCGGCACCCGGCCATGCGGCACGTTATGCTGAATTGAGCCGCGCCAAGGTGCGATTTTCCGACCCTGACAGTCCTGCTGTTTCGGTCTACTTTGCCGCCCGCTATCTGGATGCGCCCAACATCTTCGCCGACGAAGGCAGCCGCCTGCTGGCTGAAGAAATGTGCCAGCGCAAAATCAACGAGCTCGACAGCACGGGCGGCTGGCGCGAATGGGTGATCCGCGCCTTGCGCACGGCCGATGGCGTGCGCCCCTCACAGGCGGACTTGGCGCGCCTGATGCACATGTCAGCGCGCACGCTGGAGCGGGCACTCAGCAAAGAGGGCACCAGTTACAGCGAGCTTTACGAACGCGTGGGTCACGAGCGCGCTTGCGAGATGCTGGCGGATGGACGATTGAGCATTTCCGATATTTCGCAGCGTTTGGGCTACAGCAACATCGGCGCGTTCAGTCGTGCCTTCAAACGGCGTAGCGGTGTGACGCCGAGCGAATTTACCCAGAAAGCAAAAAAGCCCGAAAACCTCGATTGAGGTCATCGGGCTAAAAGTACCAGCACCAAAGTACCGGCTCAATAGTGGACGATCAAGCCGTGCGTAGGCGATAGTCCTTGTACTCTTCGCGCAACTTGTTTTTCTGCAACTTGCCCGTAGCG
>CAZFSH010000073.1:5742-10972 GCA_964521935.1 uncultured Propionivibrio sp. | reverse complement strand
ATCAGTCTGAGAAAAACCGGTAACGCGGGCCACCGTGTTACCGGTTTTTTTATGCGCGGACGAGGTGAAGCAACACAGCCAGCCGCAGTGAAAAGTCAGTCGCTGTGGGACGGCGCTCTATCAGCGCATCGCTAGTATTAGCGATGCGCTGGCACGCTTCGTCGGGCAGAATTGATTGGCGCTGAGCAAGGCCAGCAACATCGATAAGTCAGCTGGGAAGTCGACTCACTGGATTTCGACTTAATTTTCGTCACCGCCAGCCGATGAAGACTTATGGGACCGACACTATGACAACCGTATCTGGCGCACGCGAAGAATCAGCGATCACCGTATGGGGCAAGACCATGCTCGCCATGAGTCAAAAGGCGGAGGCCGAGAAAGCGATAAAGCTTGCCGCAGCGGAGGCCGCGAATCCCGGCAGTACGATCGTTCAGTTGTCCGACGAAGCGAAGGCAAGAAAGGCCGCCGATGACTGGAAGAAAGAGAGCATCGCTGCCATTTATGAAAAAGCCCGCATCGAAAATCAGCGATGGATACCCGGTGTGCAAAGCACGGGCAACGAGACGACGCAGGAGTTAAATGGCCTGATAAGCAAAGCAAGTGCCTCGGACCAAGAAGCCTATGTGCAACGAGAAATGACGCAACTCGATGCGACTATTGCGGTTTACGAGATCATTTATAAGCATGCCGAAATGACCCATACCAGCAAAATAAGTCCTCTGACCGAAGAACGAAAAGCCCATTTGCGCGTTGTCGTAGAGCGTGGCATCCGACAAAGGATAGGCTATGCCGGCGATGGATTAACGCCTTTCGGTTTATCCACCGAAACAACGCAGGTTCAACATAGTCCCTGGCCTGAAAAAAGCGCACCGCCAGCAAGCGATTTCCCCTCAACGGCAAAAGCAGCGCCCGACGACTGGCTGCGTTCCGACCTCGAACGCCTGCGCAGCAAAATGGGCGCCGGCAAGCTCGGTAAGTCGGATGCGGACCCCACAGACATTTCCAAACAGTTAGCCGTGGCGCAGCAGCGCATCGACGCCTTGCAAACCGAATTCAGTGCGATTGCCGAGGTCTGGAAACAGGCCGCTGATCGTGGCGAAAAATGGGCCTTGCCCCACGTAGTCGATCCGACCTCCGACAACACGGGCGTGAACAATTTCCGCTATGAAGAAAGCAACGAGATGTATGCGCCCAACATCGTGGGGTTGTCGCTGAACGTCGCGAAATGGTCTTTGGCCGTTGTCGAGTCGAGCGGCAGAGATCCGTCTTATTCTGGCGTAAACTTTCATAGCCGCTACGGCGATCAAGTCATTACTACTTTCAACGACTACGTGACGGCAGCCAAAGACTACATCAGCAAACTGGAAAGTCAGTCGCCGTCCCACAGCGGCTGACTTTTGCCCCATCGCCGGCCCAGCCCCTGGCCGGCCAAGCAGCGTGAGGGCAAATATTCCCCCGGCATGGGGTTGCTGAGTCAATAATGGCTCCAGACTCACCACCCCAAGGACTGCCATGACACAGGCCGCACGCCGCACCGCCGTCAAATCCCACGTCCGTTCCCCGATCAATTTGACTGATGTTCGCGGCCTGAGCAAGCTCAGCATTGATGCCGTGCTCGGCGTCACCGGCCTGACCGAAGCCATGCACGCCAACATTGCGCGGGTGTCGACGCTAGTCGGCAAAGGCTCTGACAAGCCAACCCGCGGCATCACCGGCTTGGTTTATCGCAGCATCCGTGGCGTGACCAAACTCGTTGGCGGCAGCATTGATCGGGTGCTCAGCAGTTTGACCCCGGCCTTCGCTGAACTGAACACCTCGGAGGAGCGCGAGGCCTTGCTGGCGGTGGTCAACGGGGTATTTGGTGATCATCTGGTCGCCAGCGACAATCCGCTCGCCATCACCATGAGTTTTCGCCGCGATGGACAGTCACTAACGCTGAATCGCACGGCCTTGCAGCGCACTATTCCGACGGCGGGCAGTAAATTGCTCGTGGTCGTCCACGGCCTGTGCATGAATGATCTGCAATGGCAGCGCAAGGGCCACAACCATGCCGAGCAACTCGCCGCCGATGGCTGGACGCCCGTGTATCTGCACTACAACACCGGCCGCCACATTTCTGAAAATGGCCGCGACTTCGCCGCCCTGCTCGACGCCTTGGTCAGTGAGTGGCCAGTGCCCGTCAGCGAACTGATGCTGCTCGGGCACAGCATGGGCGGCCTGGTCTCGCGCAGTGCCTGCCATGTGGCCGAGCAGGAAAAACTTACGTGGTTAGCTATGTTGCGCACCGCCATTTTTCTCGGCTCGCCCCATCACGGGTCGCCGCTGGAAAAAGGCGGCAACTGGATCGATGCGGCGCTCGGCATCAGCCCTTACACGGTGGCTTTTTCCAAGCTGGTAAAAATCCGCAGCGCCGGCATTACCGATCTGCGCCAGGGCAATCTGCACGATGCCGACTGGCAGGGGCGTGACCGCTTTGATCGCCACACGCCACCGCCGCGCGCGCTGCCGCTGCCCGCTGGCGTGGCCGTTTATCTCGTGGCCGGCACGCTGGCCAAAAACAAGGACGAATGCACCGGCACACTGATCGGCGACGGGTTGGTGCTGCTGAGCAGTGCGCTGGGCAAACACAAAAACCCCGCGCGCAGTCTGGCCGTGCCGCCGATGCGCCGCTGGATCGGCTATGGCATGAACCATTGGGATTTGCTGGATCGCCCGGAAGTGCTCACGCAACTGCGCCACTGGCTGAGCGAGACGCCACGCCGCAACGCGGATTAGCGCTAAGGGTTGGCGCTAAAAGGGAGCGACACTGATCTCGCGCCCACGCAGCATGTCAAGAAACTGCCGGCGCATTGCCGGTGAAAACGCATGCTGGCTGACAAACTCGGTCGGTGCGCCTGCACCAGCCCAGCGTATGCCCCACAGCGGCGCAATCGCCGTGGGCAGCATGGCGTAGCGCGCATCGCCAATCAGCCCCGGATTAGCCGGATCAAGCACCAGAAAACCATCAGAAAACGCCCGGAAGCGCTCGATATCCGTCGCCCGCTGTCCCTCGCCCGCAACCAGCTGAACACGTTTTGGCTCATCTAATAGCGGCGCCGACTCGCCGGGGTAGTGGCGGATGCTCGTGCCAAGATGAAAGGCATCGACCTGCACCTGCCCATCATGGTGATACAAGGAACGCCACAGTAACAGGTTGGCCATGGACGGCTTTGCCGAAAGCTGGCTGGGCACGTGGCCACGTGATTGCGCCAAGGCCAGCGCCGCCGATTCGGCGCGGTAGTGCTGCACCATCGCCAACGACACATAACACGCAGCCAGTGCCACAGCCCAGTGCAGCGCCTTGGTCTTCGTGCGCCGAAGCGCCAGCACCAAGGGCACGGCCCATAGCAGGGTGAATACCGGGTCGATCACCGCCAGCAGATTCCACGCCGCTTTTTCCGACGAAAACGGTAGCCAGAGGTAGGTGCCATAGCTGGTGCAAGCATCGAGCAAAGGGTGGGGCAAATACCCCGCGAAACTGGCCAAATACAGGGTGCGCCAGGAGAACTTGCGCGAAACCGGCCGTAGCACGAGTGAGGCGATCAACGCAGCAATCAAGGCTCCAATCAACGCACCGATGGGCACAAAGGCCAAGGCATGGGTGAAGTGCCGATGGTAGTCCAGCAGCAGTAAGGCGTCGCTACCGCTCTGAATCAAGGCATCGGCATCGGGCAGCACGCCGGCGAGCGCACCAACCGCCGCAACGCCTCGTCGCCGGGTTAGCGTGCTCTCTGACGCAGGGGGCTGATGGTAGGTCGTCACCAGTAGTGCGGCGACAGCCCCCATCACGGCGTGAGTCACGATATCCATGTGTGCATGCTACTGACTAAAGCGCCTTCTTTCACTGAGAAACATTCCAACGAACCATCACTCCGTGTGCCGGGGGCAGAACTACAATGCCACATTGTTTTATCGCGACGTTCCCTCTTGGAGACTGGCATGTACACCTTGCACATCGGCAACAAAAACTATTCCTCGTGGTCGCTGCGCCCTTGGGTATTGATGAAAGCGTGCGGCATCCCATTCAACGAGGTATTGCACCGCTTCGGGCCAGAAAGTGCCAGTGGTAGTTTCAAGCAGTTCTCGCCGTCGGCAAAAGTACCCTGCCTTGTCGACGGACCGACGGTCGTTTGGGACTCACTAGCGATTACCGAATACTTGGCCGAGCGCCACACTAATGTCTGGCCACGCGGCAGCGCCGCCCGCGCCTGGGCACGCTGCGCAGCGGCCGAGATGCACTCCAGCTTCACCACGCTGCGCGGACAGCATGGCATGAATATCGGCGTGCGCGTCGCCGCGAATCCGCGCTCCCCCGCCCTGCTCGCTGACATCGCGCGTATTGAGCAGCTGTGGAATGAAGGGCTGGCGCGCTTTGGCGGCCCCTTTCTCGCGGGTGATGAATTCACCGCCGTGGATGCGTTTTACGCACCGGTGATCTTTCGCTTTCAAACCTACGGTGTGCCCGTGCAAGGCGCCGCAGCGGCCTATATGACCCACATGCTGGCGCACCCGGCGATGAAAGACTGGGAAAGCGCCGCGCTCGCGGAAGATTTTCGTGACGCGCCGCACGACGCCGACCTGGCCGCCGCGGGCACGGTCACCGCCGATTTGCGCGCCCCGGCGAAATGAAGTCGCCCGAGCTGCTCGCCCCCGCCGGTAGCCTGCGCATGGTGCGCACGGCCATGGATTTTGGCGCCAACGCCATCTATGCCGGCCAACCGCGCTATTCGCTACGCGTGCGCAACAACGAATTCGGCAGCATGGAAAAGCTGGGCGAAGGCATTGATCTGGTGCACCAGCGTGGCGGCAAGTTTTTTGTCGTCAGCAACATATTTCCTCACAACGCCAAGCTCAAGACCTACCTCGCCGATATGGCACCGGTGATCGCGCTCAAGCCCGATGCCCTGATCATGGCCGACCCCGGCTTGATGCTAATGATCCGCGAAACTTGGCCCGATATGCCGATTCATCTCTCGGTACAAGCCAACACCGTGAACCACGCCGCCGTACGTTTTTGGCACAGCGTGGGTGTCACACGCGTGATTCTGTCGCGCGAAATTTCGCTTGATGACGTGGCGGAAATTCGGCAACAGTGCCCGGATATCGAGCTGGAAGTGTTTGTGCACGGCGCGCTGTGCATCGCCTACTCCGGCCGTTGCCTGCTCTCCGGCTACTTCAATCATCGCGACCC
>CAZFSH010000073.1:0-5642 GCA_964521935.1 uncultured Propionivibrio sp. | reverse complement strand
GATGCCGATGACTACCTGATCGAAGAAGAAACCCGTCCCGGCCAGCTGATGCCGATTGAAGAAGACGAGCACGGCACCTACATCCTCAACTCGCGCGATCTGCGCGCCATTGAGCATGTGCAGCGCCTGACCGAAATCGGCGTTGATTCGCTCAAGATCGAAGGCCGCACCAAGTCTCCCTACTACGTCGCACGCACCTGCCAAAGCTATCGGCAAGCAATTGACGATGCCGTCGCCGGGCGACCGCTCAATGTGAAGTTGGTGGCCGATCTGGAAAACCTGGCCAATCGCGGCTACACCGGCGGCTTCTACGAGCGCCACCCGGATCAGGACTACCAGAACTATCTGAGCGGTTCATCGGAGTCGGATCGCAGCATTTATGTGGGCGACTTGGTCGGCTATACGGAAGACGGACTCGCCGATATCACGATCAAAAACAAGATCAGCGTCGGTGATCGCATCGAGCTGATTCATCCGAGCGGCAATGTGCAGCTGACGGTGGACACGATGCGGGTAAAAGTCAGTCGCGGTGGGACGGCGCACTACGAGAATGCCGCCGTTGCACCAGGGAACGGCCACCACATCCAGCTCCAACTACCCGCCGGCAAAGAAGGCGCTTTCGTCGCCCGCTTTACCAGTTAGTCGCCGGCGCTCACACCTGCGGCAACAGGAAACGACGCTCCCAAGCGGAAATTTCACGCAGGTAGCTGTCGTATTCCAGCTCTTTGACGGCGAGATAGCCGTCGACAAACAGCTTGCCCAAGAGACGCGGCGCGGACTGGCTGGCCGCCATCAGGTCATGAGCGACAATGAAGGTGCGCGCCAAATCATGGGCGTGGTCATAGGCGTTGCCCTCCATTGGCTCGGTCGGCGTGAGTTGCTCGTCAATACCTGCCAAGCCGGCGGCCAGCGTTGCCGCGAGCGCCAGATAAGGGTTGGCGTCCGCACCAGCGATGCGCGTTTCCACGCGGCGGGCCGCCGGGCCACTTTTCGGGATGCGCAGGCCGGCGGTACGGTTGTCGTAGCCCCAGTGCAAATTGATCGGCGCCTGACTGTTGATGACATAGCGTCGATAGGAGTTGGTAAAGGGCGCAAAGATCAGCATCAGGTCGGGCAAATAGGCTTGTAAGCCACCGATGAAATGCAGGAACTTTTCGCTTGGGCTGCCATCGGCATTGCTGAAAATATTATTGCCCGCGGCATCAACCACACTCTTGTGCAGATGCATTGAACTACCCGCCTCGCCCGCGATCGGCTTGGCCATAAATACCGCATTCAAGCCATGCTTCAGGGCGATTTCTTTCGCAGCATATTTGAAAAGGAACGCCTGATCAGCCACCGCCACCGGGTCGCCGTGCAGGAGATTGATTTCGTATTGCGTGGTGCCGACTTCGTGTATCCAGGTATCGCCACCGACACCGAGCACATCCAGCGCCGCATGGAACTCATCCCAAAAAGGGGCGAGCTCGTTGAGCATGTTTAGGCTAAAAGCCGACTGGCCGACTTCGGCACGGCCACCGCGCGTCACCGGGGCCGTCAGCGGATGGTCGGGGCTGGTATTCGCTGCGGTGAGATAGAACTCGATTTCCGGCGCCACCACCGGTGTCAGCCCGCGTTCGGCATAGCGCGCCATCACGCTTTTGAGCACAGAGCGCGGCGCAAATGGGCAGAGCTCGCCGCTCAGCTCATAGCAGTCATGAATCGCCATATAGCGCGGCACGCTGCTCCATGGCACGGGCTTGAGCGTCGCGTAGTCGGGCACCAGCCGCACATCAGGGTCGGTCTGGGGAAAAATCGGATTGTCCGAATAGTCGCCCGTCACGCACTGCATGGGAATGGCCTGCGCAATGCGCAACTCATTGCCCGTGGCGAAGCTTCCGGCGGGCATCAGCTTGCCACGTGGGTAACCGGACACATCGGGGAAAATGCACTCAATATCGCGCACGCCCTCCTGCTTGAATTTTTCAGCAAGTTTCGGGTCTAAGGGCTGCATCGGCATGAGGAATATCCTTGATTGTTTACTAGAATTGCGAAAGCGGCATGATAGTTCATGCTTGTCTTCACCCTACACAAAGGCCTGCGCGCTCCCGCACTTTGCTCAACGCCCGAATAGTTGAGTAATTTTGTCGGGTTGTTTATAGTTTCAGCTTCACCGCCTATTTACCTGCCCCGGGCACGGCCGCCAACGCATCACTATGACCAGCACAACCACATCGCCCATCCCCGACGTTCAAGGTAGCGCCGACTCACGCCAGTTGCCCATCAACAAGGTCGGCATCAAGGCCATCAGACATCCGATCCGCGTACTGGATCAAGGCGCTGGCATCCAGCACACCATCGCCACCTTCAACATGTATGTCGGCCTGCCGCATAACTTCAAGGGCACCCACATGTCACGCTTCGTCGAGATTCTCAACTCGCACGATCGTGAAATTTCCGTCGAAAACTTCGAGAGCATGTTGCGCGATATGGTTCAGCGCCTGGAAGCTGAGACGGGCCATGTGGAAATGAATTTCCCCTTTTTCGTCGATAAAACGGCGCCGGTCTCCGGTGTGCGCAGCCTGATTGACTATGACGTCACCTTCATCGGCGAAATCAACGCCGAAGGGCGCTACAAGCAGCAGATCAAGGTTGTCGTCCCCGTCACCAGCCTGTGTCCGTGCTCAAAGAAAATTTCTGATCGCGGCGCCCATAACCAGCGCTCACACGTGACGATCACCGTCACGACCAATGCCTTCATGTGGATCGAGGAAATCATCCGCGTCGCCGAAACCAACGCCTCGTGCGAGCTCTATGGCTTACTCAAGCGTCCGGATGAAAAGTACGTTACCGAACGCGCCTACGACAACCCAAAGTTTGTCGAAGACCTCGTGCGCGATGTCGCGGCAACGCTCAATGCCGACGCACGTATCGACGCTTATATTGTCGAGAGCGAGAACTTCGAGTCGATTCACAACCACTCGGCCTACGCGCTCATCGAACACAGCCGCTGAACATTTCGTCAGCAAGAGCCGTCTCACAACGGCTGATTTTTCGGCTGACTTTTCCAAGAGCAAAAGCACGATAAGCACGATAAAAAAATAGCCGCCCCGGTTTCCCGGGCGGCCATTTTTTGGGTATCGCGAAACTTACGCAGCGGGCTTGGCCACGCGTGTGAGCTTCTCTTTGATACGTGCCGACTTGCCTGAACGCTGACGCAGGTAGTACAGCTTGGCGCGGCGCACATCACCACGACGCTTGACTTCGATGCTGGCGATCAGCGGCGAGTAGGTCTGGAATGTACGCTCGACACCTTCACCGGACGAAATTTTGCGTACGATGAAGTTTGAATTCAAACCACGGTTACGCTTGGCAATGACCACGCCTTCAAAGGCCTGAACACGCTTGCGCTCACCTTCCACGACGTTCACATTGACGATCAGTGTGTCGCCAGGTGCAAACTCGGGAATCACTTTGCCCAAACGGGCGATTTCTTCTTTTTCCAACTGTTCAATCAAGTTCATCACATCTCCAAAATATCAATGGCCCTTGGCCTAAAGATCAGAGCAGGCCAACAACAAACGCCTGGTAATCCCCACTTTTAGTGGCAAAGCTCCGGCATAGTATGTCCATCACGCACAATCGCTCGCATACTCCGCCAACAACTTTGCTTCTTCTTTCGTCAGCACCCGCCGGGAAAACAAATCCGGCCGCCGCTGCGAAGTTCGTACCAGCGCTTGTTGCAAACGCCAGCGACGAATCTTTTTGTGATCCCCGGACAGCAACACCTCGGGAACCCGCACATTCTCATACATTTCCGGCCGGGTGTAGTGCGGACAATCGAGCAATCCGTCAGAAAACGAATCCTCCACCGCCGACAAGGCATCATTCAATGCCCCGGGCAACAGGCGGATGCACGCATCCATGATCACCATTGCCCCCAACTCACCGCCCGAGAGGACGTAATCTCCCAGCGATACTTCTTCATCGACACAACGCTCAATCAAGCGCTCGTCAATGCCTTCGTAACGGCCGCACAACAAAATCGCGCCGCCTTCCTGCGTCAGCGCCGCCACGCGCGCCTGCGTGAGCGGCGCACCTTGCGGCGACAAGTAAATCACTTTGCGCTGCGCGACATCACCAACTTCACCGGCGGCAAGCTTGGCCGCAGCCACAGCGGCCTCCAGAGGCGCCGCCATCATCACCATGCCGGGGCCACCACCGTAAGGGCGATCATCGACCACACGGTAGGCGCCTTCACCCCAGTCACGCGGGTTCCAGCTGGCAAATTGCCACAAACCTTTTTCCAGCGCCCGGCGGCTGATCCCTGACTCGGTGATTGCCGCAAACATCTCGGGGAACAAACTCACCACATCAAAGCGTAGCGGTTTGCCCGTGGATGTTTCGCTCACCAGTCCACGCCCCAGTCGACCTGAATTTTCTTCCCGGCCAGATCAACGTTTTTGATCACGTGATCCAGAAAGGGAATCAGACACTGGGTATCGCCCCGGCGCACCGCCAACACATCATTGGCACCGGTAGCAATCATTTCGGCGACAACACCCAACATTTCGCCGTCCAGATTTACTACCTCAAGGCCAATCAGGTCATGCCAGTAAAACTCGCCGGCAGCAGGCACAGGTAAAGCTTCACGCGGCGCACCAACAAACCAGCCTTTCAGCGCTTCGGAGGCGTTACGGTCATCAACCCCAGCCAACTGAGCCAACAGTTTGCCGTTGCTCTCACGCGCTTTAACCACTCGCCGTGCCTGCCAATCGGACTCCGATGCAACATCATCAGTCCGTGACAACCACAGCTCCGGGAGCTTTGCCCATGCCGACACATCGTCAGCAAAAGGATGCACGCGCACCCAGCCAGCAATACCGTAGGGCTCAATAATCTTTCCCAGAACAATCATTTACTTACTCCGGGAAGCATCAAGCCCGCAGGCCGGCCAGAAAACTTAGGCAGCCTTTGCAGCTGATTGCTTAACCAGACGGGCAGCGGTCGGCGACAACTGTGCGCCATTACCTTGCCAGTAAGCCAAACGAGCGGCATCGATAACGATACCTTTTTCATTGGCAGCGGCTTTGGGATTGTAGAAACCAATACGCTCAATAAAGCGGCCGTCGCGGCGATTGCGCGAATCGGTAACCACCATGTTGAAGAAAGGGCGCTTCTTCGCGCCGGAGCGCGCAAGTCGAATAACAACCATCGTAATCTCGTCTTTTTGGGTGAAAAGGGGGAGGATTTTACGTCACAAGCCAACAAACAGCAACAACGCTGATTAGCAAGGATTTATCGGTCACTAATCAGGCTCATAAAGCCACTGAAGCATGAACAGCTGGATCGCATAGAATCGCGAGCTTTCCCGGCAATTTACGGCGTACGTCAATGAAAAGCTCTGAAATCCGTCAAGCATTCCTCGACTTTTTTGCTTCCAAAGGGCATCAAATCGTCGCGTCCAGCTCATTGGTTCCCCACGAAGACCCGACGTTGTTATTCACCAACGCCGGCATGAACCAGTTTAAAGACGTCTTTCTCGGCTTTGATAAGCGCAGCTACAACCGTGCGACCACCTCGCAAAAATGCGTTCGCGCTGGCGGCAAACACAACGACCTGGAAAACGTCGGCTATACCGCCCGCCACCATACTTTCTTCGA
>CAZFSH010000072.1:0-11076 GCA_964521935.1 uncultured Propionivibrio sp. | reverse complement strand
ACCGACAAATCCGTCTTGATATTCCCCTCCCAGCCACTCTCGGTCGTAAAGTCCAGCGCAAAGGCTGGGGCTGCGCAGGCGGCGATGACGGCGGCGGCGAGGGCGCGGCGCGTGAAACGCTGGGGGCGGTGAGCTTGATTCATGGGGTTTCCTTGTAGAGGTTAGGAATCGTTAATTTGTGACAAACCTACTGCACGCTGACCAGTTGCGGCTCTGGCGGCCGATTGCTGGGTTATTGGGCGCGGTTGGGTTTGCGGTGTGACGAAATGTGGCCGAAGATTAAGCGAAATTAGAGCGTGGTGCCTAAATTTGGTTACAGCTTGCTTACAAATAATTGAGGGCGGTGTTGCGGCCAACCAACAGTCGATCACCTGCTGCACCGTAATGGTGCCACTTGTGCGTTGCACCATTACGGTGCAGCTTTGTGGCAAAAGTCAGCCGCGCGACCGAAGGAATTTCTGGTTCGGATGGGACGGCGCATGGCATAAAACTATGCAAAGCAAGTGACAGCAAGCGCCCTCAGGGCTGGATTTGCCATGCGCGCAGGCTGGCCAAGAGGTCGTCGTAGTCTTGACGCAAGGA
Organism: uncultured Propionivibrio sp.; assembly: GCA_964521935.1. GTDB lineage: Bacteria > Pseudomonadota > Gammaproteobacteria > Burkholderiales > Rhodocyclaceae > JADJEF01. Next base: position 10,494 of record CAZFSH010000072.1, on the reverse strand, counting down.
TGCCAGATTGGCCAATGGTGCCGTTTCGCTGGAATTGGCCGGGTTTTTGATGGCGTCGATCAGTGCGTTTTCCAGCGCGGTGTAGCGCTCGCTTAGGCGCAGGCCGCCGCATTGCGCGCACAGGCTCTTGAGCGTGTGTGCATGGCGCTTGGCGGTACTGAGGTCGTTTTCGGCGAGTGACTGCTCTAATTCGTGATGATGGCGGTGCAGATCTTCTAACGCGGTGGTGACGAGTTCAATGGCCAGTTCCCGGTCATTCATCGCCAGCCCTAACAGGGTTTTCTCGTCGAACTGGGGGGCTGTTTTCTTGGTCGCCGCGCTGGGTGGGACTACGGTGGTGCCTTTGGTAGTGCGCTCGGTAGTGCCGGGATCATCGCTAACAGCGGGCGTTAGCCATTGCTCAAGTGTGCGGCGTAGTACGTCAAACACGAGTGGTTTGGCGATGAAGTCATTCATGCCGGCATCCAGACACAGTTCCCTGTCGCCGGTCATGGCATTGGCCGTGATAGCGATGATGGGCAGCTTGACGTTATGGCTGCCGGCGGCACCGGCGCGTATGTGCCGTGTGGCTTCGTAGCCATCCATAACGGGCATCTGGCAGTCCATGAGAACGGCCTGGAATCTATGCTCACCGAGCAAACGCAGCGCTTCACGGCCATCGTTGGCGATGGTGCTGACAACGCCCATTCGTGTGAGCATGCGCTGGGCGACAATCTGATTGGTGGTGTTGTCATCGACGACCAGAATGTGCGGCGGAGCGTCGGTACTGTCGCCTAAAGTCAGTCGCTGTGGCACGGCGCTGGAACTTGGTGACGATGTTGGCACGGCTGCCTCGGCGCGTTCCATGGAGCGGTCAATGGCGCGGTCAATGGAACTGGTGGAGGCGATGACTACCGGTTTTGCGCTCACCTCTTTGGGCGCTGGATCGCGCGCGAAGGGCAGGGTGAGGATGAAGCGGCTGCCTTGGCCGAGAGTCGATTCGGCGCGGATATCGCCGCCCATGAGGTGCGCCAAGCGCTGACAGATCGACAGGCCCAAGCCGGTGCCGCCAAAACGGCGTGTGATCGAGGCATCCGCCTGGTAAAAGGGGCTGAACAGTCCGGCCAGCGTCTCGGCGCTCATGCCCATGCCGGTGTCGCTGACTTCGTAGCACAGCCCCACGCGCTCGCTTTCGCCGTTGACGGTGGCGATAGGCGTGCTGCTGACCGTTAGCGTAATGCTCCCGTTGCGGGTGAATTTTGTGGCGTTGCTGAGCAGGTTGCTGAGAATCTGGCGCAAGCGCCCGGCATCACCGATCAGGTGGCGCGGGAGTTCGGGGCTGACGTCCACGCTGAACTGGTTGCCGTTGACCTGTGCCTGCGGGGTAAAGGCAGCGTGCAGGTCGGCGATGAGTTGCTGGGGTTGAAACGGCATCGGGTCAATGGCCAATTGGCCAGCTTCAACCTTGGAAAAATCCAGAATGTCATTGACGATGGTGAGCAAGGATTGGGCGCTCTTGACGATGGTGCGCGTGTATTCGTGCTGTTCGGCCGATTGCTCGGTGTGTTCAAGCAATTGGGCCATGCCGATCACGCCGTTGAGCGGGGTGCGGATTTCATGCGACATATTGGCCAAAAAGTTCGATTTGGCCCGGTTGGCGGCGTCGGCAGCCTCCATGGCATGGACGGCGGCTAGCTCGGCTTGTTTGATCTCGGTGATGTCGCGCAGGGTGGCAATCAAGGTTCGCTCCCCACTCACGGCATCGGTGCGCACTTCGCTCACGGCGCTGATCCAGCGGGCGACGCCATCAACCGGCCGAATAATCCGGTATTCAGTATTCAGACTATTGAGCTCGCCATCGATCACTTGCCGAATCAGCCCGCGCATGCGCTCACTGTCCTCGGGGTGAATGCCTGCGAGCAAGGTACTGAGGTCCTTTTTTTCGCTTGGCGGGGTGCCGTTGATCTCGTCAAACACCGCATTGGTGGTGGCAGTGTGAGTTGTCAGATTGATCTCGATGGCGCCGAGTTTGGCGATCTCTTGCACGCGGCTAAGCGCGTTCTCGCTTTCCTGCCGCTCGCTTTGGGCGCGGCGAGACACCAGCATGGGCAGCGCACCGGCGAGCATAAAGTTGACCACGATACCCAGTAAGTACGAGAGCGAGTAAAGGGTATCGCGGGTGCCTTGCATCTCGATGCTCAGCGATAGCGGAACGCGCAAGCTGATGAGCAGCGAGCTCGCCGCAAACACCGTAGTCAGTGTCAGCAGGATGCGGCGTTCCGCGTCGTTGTTCCGTTCATTAGCGCGGGTTATCCGTCGCGCAGCGGTGGCGCCGTCACTACTCTGGGTACTCAGTGCGGCCAGGCGGAATACCTGAGCAATGCGGAAACACACGACACACAGGTAAATTGACGAGATCATCACGCGCCCAGATAGTGATGGCTGGACATAGGTGAACCAGAGAAAACCCGCCACCAGGGGCACCAGGCTAATAAATTGCCAGCGGCGTGAGGCCGGGTGATGGAAAAACAGACGTAGACCGAAGAGCAGTTCGCCATAGCCTGCCACGAGTATTGTGTTGGCCAGCACAATCGACAATAAATCGGGAATCTTGTCGCGCAGTGCCATGCCGGTAAAGCCGATGGCGTAAAGCAGAATGCCGCGTGTCCAGGCACGGGTGGCCAGCTCGGTGCGCCCGGGCTGGTTGACGGCCATTAGGACAAACGGAACCATCACACTGGTGATGAGCCCGATAAAACTCAGGGTTTTAATGTCGAGTGACAGCATGCAAGGGCGCGCGTGGGAGGGGCAGCTAGGCTTAGTGGGTAGGAAGGCTAAAGGGGGGGGGCTATGGCACAGTCAATTAATTGCGCGCATGGCTGATGTCGAACTCTTCAATGCCTTCAAAGCCGGCCAGTTCTTCGGCCAGCGTGGCAATCGGTTGCACGCGTTTGCGGTCAACTTCAATGGCCACGTAGCGCCAGATGTGGTGGCCATCCACATAGCGTACAGAAAACGAGCCGCTGGCAATTTCATAGCCGCCATCGACGGCAATTTTGTCGATGGCGGCCCTTATGGGATGAAATCCGGCGCGAAACTTGATGGTCAGGCTGATTGCTGGCCGTGCAGGAAGCATGCGTTCGATTTTGCTCGCCCACATCATGAGCGAGGCCGACAGAAAGGCCAGCAGAATGCCCGCCGAATAAAAACCTACGCCGATCATGATCCCGATAGCCGAGGACGCCCATAGTGACGCGGCTGAGGTCAGACCGCTGATCGAGAGCCCATCTTTCATGATGAGCCCCGCGCCCAGAAAACCAATACCGGTCACGATGCCCTGAATCGTGCGGGTGGGGTCGGGCACCAAACGCGTGGCGAACGTCCCCAGATCCTGTGCCGCATACCAATATTGCGGGTAGCCCGAAATCACCGTGAGTGCGCACGACGCCATGCACACGAGGCCATACGTACGCATACCGGCAGCACGACCGTGGTAAGTGCGCTCATACCCGACCATCAAACCGAGCAATAGGGCACCAACAATATTGGCAAAGACCAGCATGTTGATGGCAATTTCAGGCGCGCTCCAATAGCGCATCAGGGCTTCAGGGGTCAGCATGGTTTGTTTCAGAGGTAGTGGTTGTGGTACTGATCCGGGCGTGGTGGAACGTGCCACGCCGTCTCAGCAGCGTGGCAATTTATCATGCAGCGCGAGCGCAGACGAAGCGGATGGTAAATTGCGCCGGTAAAAACAAAAAAATTGCGGAGACAGAGCATGAATGATGGTTTGCAAGCAACCGAATCCTGGCTGGGTAATCTGGCCAACGCCACCGATGCGACCGATGCGCCGCGTTTGCGTTGCCTGACCTGGCAGCCAAACTCGTCAAACGTACCAGTGGTACCCTTGCGCGCGGTGTTGGCCGTCGCGCATGGTTTGGGCGAACATGCTGGTCGCTACCAGCGCTTGGCCGAACGTTGTGCGCCGCATGGCATCGCGCTGATTGCGATTGACTTTCGTGGCCATGGCAAGTCGTCGGGCGAGGCGTGCATGGTCGAGCACTTTGCCGACTATTGTGCTGATTTGCGCGCCTTGATGCTGGAAGCGCGCACGCTGGCAAAACAAGGCGGTGCAGACAACAACGCATCGGCTAAACCCGTGCCACCATCGCCTGTGCCGCTGTTTTTGATGGGGCACAGCATGGGCGGCGCCGTGGCATTGCGCTTTTTGAGTCTGTACCCGGAATGGCGCGGCGCCATCAAGGGGTTGGTGTTGTCGTCGGCAGCGCTCAAGATTGGCAAAGATGTATCGCCGCTGCTGCTCAAACTCGCCCCTTTGGTCGCCCGCTTTGCCCCGCGACTGCGCATTCAGGCGATAGACCCGACGCTGATCAGCCGTGATCAAGCCGAAGTTGCCGCCTACATTAACGACCCCTTGGTCGCCCATCGCCCCGCGCCAACGCGCACTGGCAACGAAGTGCTGCAGATCATCCCCATCAATCGTATGGTGGCACGTGGTTTAACCATGCCGCTGTATGTGTTTCATGGCGATGCTGACCGCCTGACCGATGTCGAGGGCAGTCGCGATATTTTCGGAATCTGGGGCGGCGAAGACAAAACGCTGCGCATTTGGCCGGGCAGCCAGCATGAAACGCTGAATGACCTCGATGGCCTAGCAGTGGCCAGCGAGCTGATTGACTGGCTGGTGAAGCACTGCTGAAAAGTCAGCTGCCGTGGGACGGCGTTCTCGATGAAGCGGGACGATAGTTCTTCACCATCCGGTTAGCCATCCAGATCACGGACTAGCTTCAGTCGCAGTTGCACCCAAAAGCGAGAACCAAGGCCGAGCGTACTCTCGACGCCGGCGTGTCCGCCCATCGCCTCGGCCAGGCGGCGCACGATGGCCAGGCCCAGGCCGGTGCCTTCATAGTGCCGGGTCACCCGAGCGTCGAGTTGCACAAAACTCTGAAACAGTTGCGGCAGATGTTCTGGCGCAATGCCGATGCCCTGATCACTCACGCTGATTTCGATCAGTTCGGGCTGGTTCGGCTCGGGTAGGCGCATGCCCAGAACTATTTCGCCTTTTTCAGAAAACTTGATGGCATTGTCGAGCAGGATATTGACCATCTGATGGACCCGTCGTTCATCCCCTTCGTAGAGCTGCACCTCGCCGGCAGGGATCTCGGTGCGCAGGCTCAGGCCATGGCGACTTGCCTTGGCAGCGTTGACCGCGGCAAAGTCGGTAACGAGTACGACGGGACTGAACTGATCTTTTTTGAAGGCAATCTGGCCTGATTCGATGTCGGCCAGGTCGAGTGTCTGGTTCAGCGTTGCCAGCAAGTGTTTTCCCGAGCTGACAATGACACCGAGCGCCGCATTGCGTTCCTCCTCCGGAAAGCCATCCATTGCCAGTAAATCAGCATTGCCAAGAATGCCATTGAGGGGGGTGCGTAGCTCGTGCGTCACGGTGCGCAAAAACTGGGATTTGGCGACGCTGGCGGCCTCTGCCTGGCGCGTGCGTTCTTCAAGAGCGCGTTCCATGAGGTACATTTCGGTGACATCCACACCCACCGAGAGAAACCCGGTCACTTGCTCATCACGTCGCAGCGGAATGTAACGAACCAGCCAACGTTGCGGGCTATCACTGTCAAACCCACCCACTTGTTCGGCGCTGGATTCACCGGTCAGTGCCGCCTCAACAAAGGGCTGGTTGTGTTCCACCACCGCCGGCGGGAATATCTCGTCATACCGGCGTCCGATCAATGCTGCGCTTGTGGCCCCGATATAACGGGCAAACGCGGCGTTGGCGAACAGACAGCGACGGTCAGTGTCCCACTCGGCAATGGTGGTCGGGGTGGCATCGGTTACCGCCTGCAACAGACGTGAACGGTTTTCCGCCGCCTCGCTTAAGCGCAGCGCGTCGGCGGCGTGCGCTTCTGCCAGCCGCATCGCCTCGCGAATCGCCCGGTTGAAGCGTGCCCCCAGCCATGCGCTGACCAGGCAAACGATAATCATTGTGGTTGTGCGCAGAGTGCCAATTATGGATGCCCGCGCATCTTCAATCACTGGCAGAAGGTGGTGCTGCTCGGCCCACCAGGCGAAGAGAATGCCGCCCGCAGAAAGGCCGCCGAGAAGCCAGGCTTCGCGTGGGCCACACATCAGACCAAAAACGATGATGATGACCGGCATGATGGACAGGGCCGGCGCATGCACGCCCACCGGCACGCCAAAAACGATGAACGCAACAACCCCGATCATCACCGAGATCACGATCAGTGCCGCGGCACGCAAGTGCTGGTGATGCGCGAGCCAGGCGGCGAGGAAAAAGATCAGCGCCGCCATAATTTGTATGAGCAACCGCTGCCACACGGCGGCATCGAGCGCCGCGTCGCGAAGCCCGATTGACAATCCGGACAGCAGGCTGTTGCCAAGCAGTAGCAGAGCAAAAATTCCCGCCGTGTAAAAAAGAAACTCGCGGCTGAGCTTCTGCTGCAGCGGCGTCTGGGCATCGGGCGCAAATAGCGGGCGATGCGGAGTGGCGGCGGATTTCATGGGGCTAATCATAAGGGCATAACCAGCGCGCAACCAGAAGACGAATTTATCGGAGACAGCTCATGGTTCTCCGTTAGCTACTGTTGGATGGTTCCGCGAGCTGATCGACTGTGCAAAAGCACGGGTGAAAAGTCAGCCGCTGTGGGACGGCGCTGGTCGTTTGGCGTGCACGACCACGGCGCCAATGATGATGGCGACGCCCAGATAAAACGGCCAGCTAAGCTCGCGGCTTTCGGCAAGAAAAAGTGCTGCTAAAGCGATCGTGTAGACCGGTTCCATATTCACGGCGAGCTGGGCGCTGAACGCCGACATTTTGCGTAGCACGACGGTGGAGAGCGTGAACGGAAACAGCGTGCAGGCGAGGGCGAGGGCGAGTAGCCAGCCCCAGTCGGTGCTGTCCGGCACAACAAACGGGCTGCCGAAGAGGGGCCACAGCGGAATCAGCACGGCGAGAAATAGCGTTCCGGCGCTCATTTCCAGTGCGGTGAGCGCCAAGGCCGGGACGCGCATGGCCAGATGCTTGTTGATGATGCTGAAGATGGCGACGAGAAATGCCGCCAGTGCGCCCAGCGCGAAACCGCCGAGCATGGTGCCCGGAATGCCGCCGACCACGAGCGCCACACCGGGCACGCTGATGGCGGCAAGTAAGAGCTCGCCGGAATTCACTGGCCGCCGTGCCATGAGCGGTTCGATAATGGACAGGAACACCGGCGCCAAGGCGATGCAGGTGGCCGCGACTGAGGCGTTGGCCAGCTTGATCGAGCCATAAAACGCCAGCCAGTGCAGCGTCACGATGACGCCTGCGCCAACACTGACCAGAACGTCGCGCCGGCTCATGCCTAGCAGGTGACGCCATAGAGGCAGCCAGAGCAGCAGGCAGCCACTGACGATCAGCACCCGCCAGAACACCAGCGGAATCGCTGAGAGCGTAATCAGCTTGCCAAGAATGGCGGTAAAGCCCCAGAGCAGTACGCACAGGTGGATCTGCGCATACGGGTTGCGCAGCAGGTTTTTCAGCATGAGGACAGGGGGCTGGTGTCGTGGGTGCGCTTAGTTGTGCCTGGTTGCGCCTAGTAACGCCTAGCTCATCAATGCCGCACTCAGCGCTGCAATCATGTAAGCGTGATCGAGCGCACCCGCGGACTCGCGCAGGCTGTGCATGGCCCACATCGGGCAGCCGACATCAAGGCTGGGAACGCCCAAACGGGCAGCGACGATGGGGCCGATCGTGCTGCCACAGCCCAGGTCGGTACGGTGGCTGTACTCTTGCACGGGTACTTCAGCTTTTTCGCAGAGTGTTTTGAAGCGTGCCGCAGTGTCTGCGCCGGTGCTGTAGCGCTGGCTTGCATTGGTTTTGATCACAGGGCCGCTATTGACCAGCACCCGGTGGCAGGCATCGTAAGCGGCAGGGAAGTTGGGATGCCAGGCGTGCGCCATGTCGGCACTGATAAAAAAGCTGTTGGCTAAGGCACGACGCTGATCTTCCGCATCGACGCCGAGCGCCGACGCCAGCCGCGTAATCACATCAGCAACAAAACTGCCACCGGCGCCCGCGGCGCTTTCCGAGCCGACTTCTTCATGATCAAACAGGGCGATCAGGCGTGTGGCCGGGGTTGGCGTGACTTGCGTTGGCGTGCCGGCAATTAAGGCACTCAGGGCGGCGTGGCAGGAGGCGAGGTTGTCCAGTTGGCTATTCGCGATAAATTCATTGTCAGCCCCCCAGAAGCTGCCGGGCTGCGTATCGTAAGCCGCTAGTTCCCAGGTCAACAGATCGTCACGGTCGGCCTCAACCTGCTCAGCCAGCAGGCCGGCGAACCAGTCCGCGGCATCTGGGGTGTTGAGAAAGGGCGCACCGAGGGCGAGCAGCAAGGGCAACTCGTTTTGTTTATGCAGTTTGAGGCCTTGCTCATTCACCTCGCGATTCATGTGAATGGCCAGATTGGGCAGGCGAACGAGAGCTTGGCTAAAACGCAGCAGCCGGCTTTCGATGCCCGAACTGGTTTTGACCGTGACGCGACCAGCAAGGCTCAAGTCGCGGTCAGCAAACGTGGCGAGAATGGGCCCGCCATAAATTTCGACGCCCAAGCGCAGCATGCCATCGGCGAGGTGGGCGGCTTTGGGTTTGAGACGCAGGCCGGGCGAGTCGGTATGCGCGCCGATGATGCGCAGGCCGTTGTCGGCCAGCTTTCCTTCACCGACGATGAAGGCGATGATCGACGAACCGCTGCGAATAACGTAGCGCTTGTCGCCAGCGCGCAGTTGCCAGCGTTCGGTTTCTTTCAGCTCAGTGAAGCCGGCGGTACGGAGTTGCTCGGCCGTGGTCTGTGTGGCATGCCATGGGCTGGGACTGGCATCAATGTAGTCGAGCAGCTGGCGTGCTGGAGCGTGGTGTTCGAGTGTCGTTGCCATGGTGATTGCTTGTCAAATGAGGCATAAATCGGAAGCCGCATGTTAGCGGCTTGGTGCTCATTTGCCGTAGTAATTAGCTGCTCGCGGCCGTTAGAACAATGCACTGGCGTTGCTGTGTGAGTTCTCCACACTGCTATTACCGCTGGTCACCTGCGCTGATTGACTTGATGCCGCGGACGCCGTTGATGTAGGGGGCGTGAGGATTTTTGACAGGCGCTGTGCAATGTCCGCCAAGGCCAGTTGGACATCGTTGCTGGAGTCATAGATGTCCGCCAGTTTGCTGGTTTCATGGCGCACGATCTTGTCGATGCGGCTTTCCTGCTCTTCAGAGAGGCCGAGTGAAGCAAACGCGCGCGTGAGTTGTTCGAGCATGTATTGCGTTTGCGTGGAGCCCTGATAGCGGGCCTCACGATTCTTCTTTTCAAAATTGCTGACCAGCGTTTGCATTGTCGCAAGCAGTTCGGCGGCAGTGGATTTGGAGTGCTGGTTTTCTTCGGTGGCACGCTGTACCTGCAATTTGGCGTTGGCGCATTCGGCGGCAATCAACACATTGTCACGAATGCGACCGCAGAAGTCTGGGTCATGCAGCGGCATGTTGTTGACCAGGATCGTGATGGCGTCAAAGTTGAAGGCGGCGCGTGACTTGAACTCGAATATCCGCCCCATGTTACGGATGTTGTCGATGACAGCCATTTCCAGCGGACGATTTTCTCCGGCATCGCTGACCGTCAATTCTTTATTGGTGAGACGGAGCTGAATAGCCGCTTCCAGGTGATAGCCCTTGAGCAAGCGGAACATCGAATCAATCAGGGCGCGGGCGTCATGGCATTCGTTGAGCGAGCGCAAAAATTTGATCAGCACCGCGTACTCATCGAGGTTGGCGAGCAGGATGGCGGCCATATCCTCGGACGACTGAGCTTGTCCGAGCAGGCCGTGCTTGTCTTCCTTGATGCGACGCTGATTTTCGATCTGCTTATGCAGGATGATGGGGTTGAAGGGCTTGACGATGTAGTCTTCGCCCCCTGCATCGTAGCTGGCAAGAATGTCGCTGGCTTGATCGTGAGATGAAATGAAAATGACTGGGATGTCCTGTGTCGCCTTCTGCTGCTTCAGTTTCCGACACAGGTCATAGCCACTCATGCCGGGCAGACCGATATCCAGCAAAAACAAGTCGGGCCGCTTCTCATTCACCCGCATCAAGCAATCCTCAGCGCTTTCAAACGTCTCGACAAGGTATTTTTCGCCCAGCATTGATTCGATGACCATGCGAAGAATGTCTTCGTCATCGACGGCAAAGATGGTGTAGTCCTGAGTCATGGTGTGTAGTCCGTTATCCGGTGGCGTTTTTGCTGGGGCTTATTCGGTATTGCGGGTGATGAGGCGGGATCAGCCAGCCTGAATGCGTTTGACCAGTGCGGCGGTAAATTCTTTGGTGCTGGCTTTGCCGCCCAGATCACCAGTGCGCACATTATCTTGATTCACGGTGCCGTCAATCGATTGGCGCAGCAGCGTGGCTTTGTCTTGCATACCCACGTGATCGAGCATCATGGCTGCAGC
>CAZFSH010000071.1:0-11214 GCA_964521935.1 uncultured Propionivibrio sp. | reverse complement strand
GTTCGGGACGCAGGGGTCGGAGGTTCGAATCCTCTCGCCCCGACCAAACAATATCAACAAGATGGGTCACCTTTGGGTGGCCTTATTCTTTTGTACTACCAACGGATTGTAGTCAGTCGAGGTCCCGGCTGCGCCCGCTAGCCAACCTGTACAGGTTGGCTAGCCATGAATCAGGAAGCCACAGCCCCATCCACTCGGCGGATCTCATGGTTTAACCAAAGCAGTAGCGCGAATACCACCATTGCCCCACCCTGATGCGCAGCACCCAGTGCTACAGGAACGGCATTAATTACCGTTGCGATACCTAGGCTAATTTGACCGGCTACGGCAAGTAATAGCAGCTTGGCGGCGAATTTCGCTTGTGGCTGCCTGCTGTCGCGATGTACCTGATGAACAAACCACGGCACTAAAAAGGCTAGTAGCCATGCGCCGAGCCGGTGATCAAATTGAACGGTGGCCATGTTGTTGAAGAAATTCAGGTACCACGGATCAATCATGAGTATTTCCGGAGGAATGATGTGGCCATTCATCAGCGGGAAGGTGTTGTACGCTTTTCCTGCGCGAATGCCGGCAACAAAGCCGCCGGTAATGACCATATAGCCAACCAAGCCCAATAAAAATAGTCCGCTACGCTGCAGGTTTTTTTGACGCGGCATCGCTGCCTGTTGGCTACGATCGGCGAGCAAGCCAAGCGCCAGCCAGACCATTGCGGCGAAAATCAAAAAAGCCAGTGAGAGGTGCGCTGTGAGGCGGTACTGGCTTACTCGTGGATCATCGACCAGGCCGCTTTTAACCATGTACCACCCCATGGCGCCCTGCATGGCGCCGAGCATAAAAATCCCGGCTAGCTTCGGTGCCAGTGCTAGCGAAATTTTTCCACGCAGCAGGAACCACATAAACGGCAAAGCGAAGGATGAGCCGATTAGCCGCCCGATAAGCCGATGTGCGTACTCCCACCAAAAGATGCTTTTGAACTCGTCTAGCGTCATCTGATGATTGACTCGAACGAATTCGGGGGTCTGCTGGTATTTGCTGAAAACAATGTTCCAGTCTTCCGCTGAAAGTGGCGGCACGGTGCCAACCAAGGGTTGCCACTCAACAATGGATAGCCCCGAATGCGTCAGGCGGGTGACCCCGCCAACAACCAAGGTGCAAAAGACCATCGCGCTGCACAGGAGCAACCAGATGGCTACAGGGCGATTCGATGAGAGGGGCATAACCGGGTAGGGCAATGTGCTGCCGAGAGGATGAATCAGCGGCAAATTATAGAAGCCGTAAAAATCAGGCTGGCGATGCGTCGGGATTCAATCTTGCCAAGGCATCGCTGATCTGTGCGTCAAGCCGGTCTGCCATCTCCTGAAGCAGATCGCGTCCCGCACGCCGGACTTGGCGGGCCGCGAGAAAAAGTTCATAGAGACGCGAGCCGAACAAGCGGTGCAATTCCGCTCGAATGGCTTCAAACCGCTGGCGCATCGTGGCAATTTGCCGTCGCAGCAAGTCTTGTGGGGGAGTGGCCGAACGCGCGCGCGCAAGGTCTTGTGTTGTTGCGCTACCTTCTTCCCAGAGTATGGCGACTTCTTTCAGCGCCTCGGCATTGCCGGCGCGGTACGCGCGGTTGGCTTCACTCATGAGTTGTGTTCGCCAGGCACGGTCATGCTCATTGGCTGCGCGGTCGGGGTGAATTCTTTGTGCCAGCTGGCGAAACAGGCGCTTGATGTTGGCGTCGGGACGGAATGGTTTGGTATCGGCGGACAAATGGGATTCGTTCTCCGCTTCGGCGAAGCGACGGCTTTCTTCCTTGGAGCGCTCGGCCTGTTTATGCAAGCTTTCGTAGGCCGCCGCGGCCTCGGCTGCTTGTTCATTTTCAGGCGCTGAGTGGCCGCTGTGTGTGGAGTCGCGGCGACCTTTATGGCGCAGCGCTTCCAGTTGTCGATGGGCGAGTTTGGCTTTCAGGGCATCCAGCTCGGTCATGCGTCGACCAACTTGGCTGTAATAGCGTCGGGTGAAGTCAGACATTTCAGCCTGCGCGGTAGCCAGTTCCAACTCTAATTCGCCGACGTCCTGAGTGAGTTGTGCCAATTCAACGGACAGACGGGTGGTTTCATCGACAAAGGCGAGCGCGTAATGATGACCGCTTTCTGCCCGACCGCCCACATAGAGTTGTTTGCCGCCAAGTTGCGCCGCATCGGCGCCAAGGTCGCAGCAAAAACATACGGTGATATCGGCGGCCTGCTGTGGCTGGCCGCGAAAGGCCGCTATCGGCAGAATGCGCACAGAAAATAGCTGCGGACACGCTTGAGGCCAGTCGCTGCGTGAATTGCTGGCGTTCCAGTTTTGCGCTTCGCGCCACAGCTCGGCGTTCTTGTCGATGCGGCGGCGTTGCGCTTGCCATGCAACGCCTTGCTCATCGTCGCTATCACGGGTCAAGCGGCTGCGCAGCAAGGATAGCGTGGCACGCATAGCGATTCGTGCGGCAAAGTCAGCGGAGGGCAGCACAAGGCACAATGGCCGCAAACTCATATCAAGGGTGCTGGAAAACGCAGGCAGAAACTCGTCATCCGGCACTAGCAGCAAGAGTGATTTCCCGGCATCCAGAGCGTGTGAGATCAAACTCGATAGCGCTTCGGTGACATCGGGAGCGCTAGTGTCATTGATATTGTTCGCATTGGTCACCGTGCCTGGCGCGTCAACAATCGTCGCACTATGAAGGGCAGCGGCTTCCAGATTGCGCCACCATTGCGTAGCCAGCTCCGCTGCGCTGAGCGTCGACGACGCATCGCTGACACTCGTGTCGGCATGGCGACTGTCGCCGTCGTTATTGTCTATAGCACAACTCATGTCTTTGATTTTACGCAGCGCTTTTTGCTTGACTGAGCGAGAAGGCGGGCAATTTCCCATCCTATTCATGGATCAAGCTGCGCTATTGGCGCGATGATGCCTAGACTTAACGATGGCGCGTGAGTAAAGTCCGCGGCATTATCGATTGACCCGTTTTTCTCGGAGAAACCCCGTGTTTTCCATTATTCAGGCGGCCGGTTGGCCCATCTGGTTTTTGTTGTTGGCATCGATCATCGCCGTTGCCTTGATTATTGAGCGTTCGGCTGCGTTGCGTCGTTCGCGGATTGTGCCCAATGGCCTGCTGCAAAGTGTGGTCAGCGAGTTTCGCCAGGCGGGAGTGTCTGAGGCCATGCTTAACAAGCTTGAGACGAATTCGCCGCTCGGCCGCGTGTTGGCGGCTGGTATGCGTAACGTCAAGAGCTCGCGTGATGTCATGAAAGAGGCCATCGAAGAGTCCGGGCGGGCCGTGGCGCATGATCTGGAACATTACTTGACGACTTTGGGAACGATCGCCTCGATTACCCCGCTGATGGGTCTGTTTGGTACGGTCGTTGGCATGATCGAAATTTTTGGTTCGTCGAATGCCGCAGGTACCAACCCACAGGCTTTGGCGCACGGTATTTCAGTCGCTCTCTACAACACCGGGTTTGGCTTGATCATCGCAATTCCCAGCATGATCGCTTACCGTCATTTCCGTGCGCTGGTGGATAGCTTGCTAGTCGAAATGGAGCAGCAGGCGGTCAAGCTTGTCGAAGTGCTGCACGGCGATCGCAAGTAAGGGCTGATCATGAATTTTCAGCGTGGTCGTTTGCGCGAAGAGCCGGAGATCAATCTGATCCCGATGATCGACGTCTTGTTGGTGATCCTGATTTTTCTCATGATCACGACGACGTATTCCAAATTTTCCGGCATGGAGATCAATCTGCCGACCGCTGATGTGGCCAAGACGAAGGACGTACCGGACGAAATCAATGTGACGGTCTCCGCCGCTGGCGATGTGGCGATAAATCGCCAGCCGGTTGGCGGTCATGATGTGGCGGCATTGGTTAACGCACTCAAGCGCATTGCTGGTGAGCCGGGTGCCACGGACAAGGTCCCCGTCGTGGTGATCAATGCTGATGCCAAGGCGACGCATCAGAGTGTGATCGACGTTATGCAGGCGGCCCAGCAGGCTGGTCTGAGCCATATCTCCTTTGCCACGCAGCAAAACCCCGGTCAATAGTCGTGCGCTGAACGCTGCTTTGACCGACGCCTGGCAACGGCGCGGACTCTTGGCTTGCGCGCTGTGGCCTATCAGTCTGATCATGCGCATGCTGGTTGCCTTGCGGCGTGCGCTTTATCGGTATGGCTGGTTGCAGGTGGTGAAGCTTCCGGTGCCGGTGATCGTGGTCGGCAACATCACGGTGGGTGGTGCCGGCAAGACGCCGCTGACGATTCATCTGGTCGAGTCGTTGCGTCAGCAGGGTAAAACGCCGGGCGTCATTTCTCGGGGGTATGGGCGAGTGGCGCGCGATGTTCGAGAAGTGCTGCGTCACAACACCTCAGCAGAAGTCGGTGACGAGCCGCTGCTTATCCAGCAGCGCACCGGCGTGCCGGTTGTGGTCGGACGTGATCGCGCCGCTGCCGGACGCGCCTTGCTCGCAGCACATCCAGAGGTGAATGTGTTGCTCTGCGACGATGGCCTGCAGCACTACGCGCTGCACCGGGACATCGAGCTGGCCGTATTCGATGCGCGTGGGGTGATGAATGCTTGGCTACTGCCTGCGGGACCCTTGCGTGAGCCCTTGGCCCGACTGGCTGAGGTTGATGCGCTCATTTTTAACGCTAGCGCCGTGCCACAGCGACTGACTTTTGCCAAGCCGAGTTTCCTCATGCGTCTGAAGGCCGGGAAGGCTTATCGCTTGGGTTGGACGGCCAACAATGCAGAAAATAACGCGGCGATTTCCGTTGCAAGTACTGAGGTGGACTCATTTAGAGGCCCAGTGCATGCTTTGGCCGGGATTGGTCACCCACAACGGTTTTTCGACCAGCTTACCGGTATGGGGCTGACGCTTATTCCGCACGCGTTCCCCGATCATCACCATTACACCGTTACCGATTTACCTCAGGATGGGCGTCCTATTCTGACGACGGAAAAGGATGCCGTAAAATTGCAGCAGCTACTGCCTGATCTACCTGCAACGCTGGAGATATGGGTCTTGCCCGTTGCTGCCCAGCTTGATCCGGAGCTGATTTGCGACCTCATGAAACGATTGGAGAAGTTCGATGGACCCCCGCCTGCTTGAAATTCTTGTCTGCCCGGTCTGCAAAGGCCCCCTGGAAAACCGTAAGGCAGCGTCGGAGCTGGTGTGTAAGGCCTGTCATCTTGGCTTTCCAGTCAAAGATGACATTCCGGTAATGCTGGAAGACGAAGCGCGCACCCTCGCTGCTGACGAAGTCTGACGTCACCCGTTCAGGCTGAGATGACGATGGCGCACTGTGATTTTCGCGTGGTTATTCCCGCGCGTTACGCCTCAACGCGTTTGCCCGGCAAGCCTTTGGCTGATATCGCTGGCAAGCCCATGGTCGTGCGCGTGGCGGAGGCCGCCCAGCGTAGTGGCGCTAGCGAAGTGTGGGTCGCTACCGATGATGCCGGTGTGCATGCTGCGGTGGCAGCGGCCGGCCATTCGGTGATGATGACGCGTGTCGATCACGCATCGGGAACCGACCGGCTGGCCGAGGTGGTCACGCAGCGCGCGTGGGATGATGAGGCGATTATCGTTAATGTGCAGGGTGATGAGCCGCTGATTGACCCGGGGCTGATCGCACGTGTCGCGCAGGCGCTGGCTGATTTCCCTGAGTCTCCCATGGCTACCGCAGCGCACGCACTGACGCATGCCGACGAATTTTTTAATCCGAATGTCGTCAAAGTGGTCTGTGATCGGCAAGGGCGTGCCCTCTATTTTTCCCGGGCACCGATTCCCTGGGCACGCGATAACTTTTCCGGGGGCACTCCCGCTTCACTGCCTGCAGGCTTGGGAGCTGCCCGTCATATTGGTCTCTACGCCTATCGTGCTGGTTTTTTGCGCTGCTATCAACAATTGGCCGCCTCCCCCCTTGAACAGTGGGAGGCACTGGAACAACTGCGCGTGCTGTGGCACGGTTATTCCATTCAGGTGGTAGAGGCTGAGTGCGCGCCTGCACCCGGGGTCGATACCCCTGAAGACCTGGCGCGTGTCCAGGCTATTTTTGCTGCGGCGTAACATCGTTGTAAGCCGTCAGTCCTAGGATTGACTAGGACTGACCGTCACGGGTTTGACCGGTTTCATCTTTGGGGTTATCTTCCTCTGATTCGCCTATTTAGCCATTTATCAGGAGCTGTCATGCGTTTGATTCTTCTCGGCCCACCCGGAGCAGGTAAGGGTACCCAAGCCAAATTCATCACCGAAAAATTCGGTATTCCGCAGATTTCCACTGGCGATATGCTGCGCGCCGCCGTCAAGGCTGGCACACCCTTAGGTGTTGAAGCCAAGAAAATCATGGATGCCGGCGGCTTGGTCTCCGATGACATCATCATTGGCCTGGTTAAAGAGCGCCTGAAAGAGGCTGATTGCAAGAACGGCTATCTGCTGGACGGCTTTCCACGCACCATTCCCCAAGCCGATGCGATCAAGGCGGCCGGTATTGGTCTGGATTACGTTCTGGAAATCGACGTCGCTGACGAAGAAATTGTGACGCGCATGAGCGGCCGTCGCGTGCATATGGCCTCGGGCCGCACTTATCACGTTAAGTTCAACCCACCCAAGGTAGAGGGTAAGGATGATGAGACGGCGGAGCCCTTGATTCAGCGTGATGATGACAAGACCGAAACCGTCATGAAGCGTTTGTCGGTCTACCGCGCACAAACCCTGCCGCTGGTCGAGTATTACAAGACATGGGCAGCCAGTGGCGAAGCGGCGGCGCCGAAATATCGCTACATCGCTGGCGTGGGCGCGGTGGATGTGATCCGCGATAAAGCCTTGGCTACACTGGCTGAATAAGCGCAATCACTCATCATGGCTGAACGGATTCGTCGTATTGCAATTTGTACTGGTGGCGGTGATGCGCCGGGCTTGAATGCCGTTATCCGTTCGGTCGTGGTGTCAGCAATTGGGCAGGGCTGGGAGTGCTACGGCATTCGTGATGGTTTTAATGGCATCTTTTTCCCCGAGCGTTATGCCGAGGGCGGCGTTGTTCGACTGACCGAAGCCAAGGTGCGCGGCATTGCGCATCTGGGTGGCACGATGCTGGGGACCACTAACAAGGGAAACCCCCTGCATTTTCCGGTGAAGATGCCGGATGGTCGCATCGTTGACACTGACCGAAGTGATGAAATCATTCAGTATTTTTCGCGCCAGGAAATCGACGCCTTGGTTTCTGTTGGGGGGGATGGCTCGCTGACTATTGCTAATGCGCTGCACAAAAAAGGTTTGCGTGTTGTTGGTGTGCCGAAAACCATCGACAACGACCTCGACAAAACCTACACCACCTTCGGTTTTGATACGGCGGTAGCGTTTGCAACCGAATGCCTGGACCGCCTGCATTCAACGGCAGAAAGCCATCAGCGTGTGATGGTGGTGGAAGTCATGGGGCGCTATGCCGGCTGGATTGCCTTGCATGCCGGTATTGCCGGTGGCGCACATTCCATCCTGATTCCTGAAATCAATTACGACCTAGACAAGGTGGCCGCAAAAATCGCCGCGCGTGATGCCGCTGGGCGCAATTACAGCTTGGTGGTCGTTGCGGAAGGTGCGCAGTCGGTAGCGGGCGTTCGAGCTATTGCGGAAGTTGCTGAAATTGGTCATGCCGAGCGACTGGGCGGCATAGGCGAACAAGTGGCGAAAGCCTTGGCCGAGAAAACCGGCAAGGATGCTCGGGCGGTCGTGCTTGGGCATCTGTTACGCGGTGGCAGCCCGACAGCGTTTGATCGCCTGGCTGCCATGCGCTTTGGCACGGCAGCTGTTCGCGCTTTGGCGGAGGGGCAAAGTGGCGTAATGGTGGCGTTAGCGATCCCCAACGTCAATTTTGTACCGCTTGAGGAAGTGGCGGGACGCATGAAAGCCGTCCCCTTGGATTCCGACACCCTGCTCACGGCCCGCGAACTAGGTATCAGTTTTGGAGACTGACTCTCATGATGCTCCCTGAGGATTTGCGCACAGGTATTGATGAGATCGATAGTCAGCACCAAACCTTGTTTGATTGTCTCGACCGGCTTGAGCGTGCGGTAACCCACGAAGAAAAATGGACTGCCGTGCATTACGCATTGGAAGAAGTCAGTGACTTTGCGCGTGTGCATTTCGCCGTTGAAGAGGCGCTGCTACGTCTGCATAACTATCCCGGTTTCGACGCACATCTTGCCGCTCATCGCGACTTCGTTTCTCAGCTCGAGGTTGTTCGGCAAAAATCACTCCATTCTGAGGACGTTTCTGGCGAGATGGTCGAGTTCTTGACCTATTGGCTGAAAAATCACATCGGCAAAAGTGATTTGGAGTACGTGCACCACTTGCGCACGGCACCGGTCAGTATTCAACAACCGGTGCTGGCAGGAAAAAGCTAGGACTCGGTGCCAAGTCGCTTGGCAACTTTATTCAAGCGCAAGCGGAACGCGTCAGGCATGCCCGAGCCAAGTAATGGGCGCAAATAAAGCCGGAAGGCATCGGTAATGTCGGTGCCGCTTTGCGCGATAAATTCGTCTTCCATGACGCGCGTTTTCCCTGCGACATCGTCGAGCGCCATAAGCTGGTAGTCAACGGAATAGAAGCCGGTACGCTTGATCGCCACTGAGCCATCTTTGTCGCCCCACATGGCGAACTGCACCGCCTTCTCACCGACTTCGCGTGCCTCACGCTGATCGACATCCGATACGCAGCCCATGAATGATCGCTGCAGGTAACCGAAGGTGTCGCCACGTACCCGCTTGATGTTGAGGCGTTTCTTGATTTCATCGCAAAGCAGATCAGCGAGTGCGCCGGTTCCGGAGAGTTGCACGTTTCCGTGGTCATCCCGTTCGATCTGAGAACTGAGCTTGGTAATGATCGGCGTGCCGTCGGCATCGTGTATGCCTTCTGACACGGCAATCACGCAGCGACCGTAGCGTTCGTAGGTCGTTTTGACGTCGGCGATGAACTTGTCCACATCAAAGGTGCGCTCCGGCAGATAGATCAGGTGCGGGCCATCATCGGGAAACTTTTTCCCCAAAGCGGCAGCGGCGGTGAGAAAGCCGGCATGGCGGCCCATGACGACACCGATGTAGACGCCGGGAAGCGCCGCGTTGTCGAGGTTGGCGCCCATGAAAGCTTGCGCCACAAAACGTGCGGCGGACGGAAAGCCTGGCGTGTGGTCATTGCCGACCAGATCGTTGTCGATCGTTTTCGGGATGTGGATGCAACGCAAGGGGTAGCCGGCTGCTGCGGCCTCTTGGCTGACGATGCGCACGGTGTCGGATGAATCGTTCCCGCCGATGTAGAAAAAATAACCGATGCCATGCGCGCGCAATACGTTGAAGATCTTGCGGCAGTAGTCGAGGTCCGGCTTGTCGCGCGTTGAGCCCAGAGCTGAGGAGGGCGTGTTGGCGACCATCTCTATGTTGTGGCTGGTTTCCTGCGTCAGATCCAGGAAGTCTTCGTTGATGATGCCACGCACGCCGTGATACGCCCCATACACCAGTTCAACGTTACGAAACTTGCGTGCTTCAAGTACCACCCCGGCCATGGATTGATTAATGACTGCAGTGGGGCCGCCTCCTTGGGCGACCAGAACTTTGCCAGCAAACATGAGGCGAACTCCTAGCGTGAGGGCAGCGTATGCCCGGTTAAGAATGTCAGTGACAGGTTTTTTTGATCACGGACAAAGTGATGAAGTGAGTTTATGCCATTATCCAAAAAGCAATTGTGGCTTTCCCCACGCAAGGGGTAGTCAAAATGGTGGTTGTCGGGCGTGATTTTTCGCTTATCTGATGGCCGTTTGAGGTAACAACTAGCAGGAGACTTTCATATGACAGGTTTGACCTTTGCTCTCGTCTGCGCTGTGGCAGCTATTGCCTACGGCTGGATTTCGAGCCAGTGGATACTGGCGCAACCCGCGGGTAATGCGCGGATGCAGGAGATTGCGGGTGCCGTGCAGGAAGGCGCTCAAGCGTACTTGAATCGTCAGTACAAGACCATTTCCTTTGTGGGCGTGGCGCTAGCGGTAGTCATTTGGGTATTTCTGGGTACATCGACGGCAATCGGTTTCATTATTGGTGCCGTGCTTTCCGGCGCGGCCGGCTATATCGGTATGAATGTGTCGGTGCGCGCAAACGTGCGGACGGCTCAGGCAGCGACCATCGGATTGAATGAAGCCCTGAATGTGGCCTTCCGTGGCGGTGCGATTACCGGCATGTTGGTAGTTGGCCTTGGGCTTCTGGGCGTTGCCGGTTACTACGGCGTACTCAAGATGATGGGGGCACCCGGTGCATCGCTCGAAAGCATTGTGCACCCGCTGGTTGGTCTGGGTTTTGGTTCCTCGCTCATTTCCATCTTCGCCCGTTTGGGCGGGGGTATTTTTACCAAGGGGGCTGACGTTGGCGCCGACTTGGTCGGTAAGGTCGAAGCCGGTATTCCCGAAGATGACCCGCGTAACCCGGCTGTGATCGCTGACAACGTCGGTGACAACGTGGGCGACTGTGCGGGTATGGCGGCGGATTTGTTCGAGACCTATGCCGTGACGACGGTGGCGACCATGCTGCTGGGTGCGCTCCTGTTCAAGGCGAATGCTGCGATGGCCGAGTCGGCGGTGGTCTATCCCTTGGCCTTGGGCGGTTTCTCGATCATTGCCTCCATTGTCGGCGCGATGTTTGTGAAGACCTCGCCCGGCGCCAAAATCATGAACGCGCTGTACAAGGGCCTGATTGTTGCTGGCGTCATGGCCCTGATTGCGTTTTATCCGCTAACCACCAATTTGATTGACGATCACCTGCTCGATGCCGTGCTGGGGATCAGCGGTGGCTCGCACATGCGCATCTATGGTGCGGCGGTTATTGGCTTGATTCTGACGGGCTTGATGGTGTACATCACCGAGTACTACACCGGTACCGAGTTTGCGCCGGTGCGCCATGTGGCGGAGGCCTCCACCACCGGTCACGGCACTAATATCATCGCTGGTCTGGGCGTGTCGATGAAAGCCACGGGTTGGCCGGTGCTGGCGGTTTGCGGCGCAATCTGGGCATCCTATGTGCTGGGTGGTTTGTATGGCATTGCGATTGCCGCCGTGTCCATGCTGTCGATGGCCGGTATCATCGTGGCGCTCGACGCCTACCACGATTCTCCCGGATGGATGTAATAGAGCAAAATTTCTTTGCCAGAGGGGTCGTCACGCAAG
>CAZFSH010000070.1:0-11275 GCA_964521935.1 uncultured Propionivibrio sp. | reverse complement strand
GCAATTTCAGCGACCCAGGCTTTCAGGCGGCTGTGCTTGATGTGGGCGGGGGCGGAACCGGGGGTATTGGACTGGCTCATAAATGAAACTCCACGTTGGGCGTGATGCTGAACAGAATGACCGGCTAGGGACGGCTACGCTTTATGCACCCTTGTCGGCAGTTTGGGCCTTGCTGGTTAGCCAGCGATTATCGCATACCGCGCTTACCGGCTGCATTGCGCCAATAGCTTTTGCCGGGCGCCGTCCCACAGAGACTGACTTTTCGCAGGTTTTTCAAACGATTGAGATAAATCCCGGCGCTACAATCAGGACATTGTTAAACCGTCTATCAACCCCTCACTTCGATATCTTTCCCGATCATGGATGAACGCACACGCGCCGCAGCGCTGGAATATCACCGCAGCCCCACTCCTGGCAAGATTGCCGTTACCCCAACCAAGCTGCTGGCGACACAATCCGACTTATCGCTAGCTTATTCGCCGGGCGTTGCCGCAGCCTGTGACGAAATCGTACGCGACCCTGCGACGGCAGCCTTGTATACCTCGCGCGCCAATCTGGTGGCGGTGGTGAGTAACGGTACTGCCGTCCTGGGCTTGGGCAATATCGGCCCACTCGCCGGAAAACCGGTGATGGAAGGCAAGGGGGTGTTGTTTAAGAAATTTGCCGGCGTTGATGTGTTTGATATCGAAATCGCCGAGAACGACCCAGATAAGCTCGTCGATATCATCGCTTCCTTGGAGCCGACATTTGGCGGTATCAATCTTGAGGACATCAAGGCGCCAGAGTGCTTCTATGTCGAAGCCAAGCTGCGCGAGCGGATGAAGATCCCGGTTTTTCATGATGATCAGCATGGCACCGCCATCATCGCAAGCGCCGCCGTACTTAATGGTTTGCGCGTGGTCGGCAAAGATATCGCTAAGGTCAAACTCGTGTGTTCCGGTGCTGGTGCGGCAGCGATTGCGTGCCTTGATTTGATGGTCAGTCTCGGGCTTGATCCGAAAAACGTTTATGCATGTGACAGCAAGGGCGTGATCCATACCGGGCGCGAGAATCTGGATGCGTCAAAACTGCGTTATGCGCAGCAAACCGATGCTCGTACCCTAGCAGACGTGATGGCTGGCGCCGATATTTTTCTTGGCTTATCGACCGCGGGCGTGCTCAAACCCGAGATGGTCAATGCCATGGCCAAGGCGCCGATCATTCTGGCCATGGCTAATCCTGATCCGGAAATTCTGCCCGAGCATGCGAAAGCGGTTCGCCCGGACGCCATTATCGGTACGGGGCGTTCGGATTACCCGAACCAAGTCAATAACGTACTGTGCTTTCCCTTTATGTTCCGTGGTGCGTTGGACGTTGGCGCCACGACAATCAATGAAGCTATGAAGCTCGCGGCGGTGCGGGCGATTGCCGATCTGGCGCATGCCGAGCAGTCTGATGTGGTGTCGGCGGCCTATGGTACCGAGGACTTGTCCTTCGGGCCTGAATACCTGATTCCCAAGCCGTTTGATCCGCGCCTGATTTTGATGGTGGCGCCGGCGGTGGCGCAGGCTGCGATGGACTCCGGCGTCGCCACACGGCCGATTGTCGACATGGACGCTTATCGCGCCAAGCTCAATGATTTCGTTTATCACACTGGCTTGTTCATGCGCCCGGTGTTTCTCGCTGCCAAGAAAGACCCGGCGCGTATCGTTTTTTGCGAGGGTGAAGATGAGCGTGTGCTGCGCGCCGTACAGACGGTTGTTGACGAAGGCCTAGCGCGACCGATTCTGATCGGGCGCCCGGAAATTATTGAACGTAGTATTTCCCGTCATGGTTTGCGCTTGCGCGCGGGGGATCATTTCGAGCTGGTCAATCCCGACTCCGATCCACGCTACAAAGAGCTCTGGCAGGACTACCACGACATGATGTGTCGGCGTGGTATTGGCATTGAGTACGCCAAGCGCGAAATGCGCCGGCGCACGACACTGATTGGCGCCATGCTGGTCAAGCACAATTACGCCGACGGCTTGCTGTGTGGCACGTTTGGCAAGCATTCGCTGCACTTGAGCTATATCGATACCGTGCTGGGCAAGACGCCGGGAATCAAGAATCACTATGCGCTGAACATGCTGATTCTGCCTAATCGCGTACTCTTTATTGGCGATACCTATGTCAACTACGACCCGACTGCTGAGCAGGTTGCCGAGATGACCATGCTGGCGTCTGACGAAGTGCGGCGCTTCGGTCTGGTGCCGAAAGTCGCCTTGTTGTCGCACTCCAGTTTTGGTACAGAAGACACGCCTACTGCGGTGAAGATGCGTAAAGCACTGGAAATTCTGCGCCAGCAGGCGCCGGAACTGGAAGTCGACGGCGAAATGCACGGCGACTCGGCCTTATCTGAAAGCATTCGTGCGCAGGTGTTCCCGGGTTCCACGCTCAAGGGACAGGCTAATTTGCTCATGATGCCGACGCTTGATGCCGCCAATATTGCCTTCAATCTGCTCAAGACCGCGGCAGGTGATGGGCTGACCGTTGGTCCCCTGCTTTTGGGTAGTGCACATCCGGCGCATATCCTGACGCCTACTGCGACGGTGCGGCGTATCGTTAACGTCACGGCGCTGCTGTCAGTCGAAGCGGCGCAACACGCCGAGCGCCACGGTCGTTAAGCCCGGGCGACTGGAATGCCCAATAAAACGGCACTTATTCTGACCGGAGGCGGCGCGCGTGCCGCCTATCAGGTCGGCGTGCTCAAGGCGATTCGCAGTCTGTTGCCAGAGCCGGAGAAAAATCCCTTCCCCATCATTTGTGGTACCTCCGCTGGTGCGATTAATGCGGCTTCGCTGGCGGTACGTGCCGAGAATTTTGGCAGCGGTGTGGATGAGCTGGTATCAGTGTGGGAGAACTTCCACGTCGATCAGGTTTATCGGGCCGATCCACTGGGGTTAGCCATGACGGGCGCGCGCTGGCTGTTCGGGCTAATGGCCAGTTGGCTGGTGCGCGAAGCGCCACGTTCCTTGCTTGATAACGCCCCTTTGCGCGAATTGTTGAGCGAAACGGTCTCATTCGAGAACATTCAACGTGCGATTGACAATGGCGCCTTGCATTCGGTCAGCATTACCTGCTCGGGCTACGCCACCGGGCAAAGCGTCAGTTTTTTTCAGGGGCGTGCCGATATTGAACCTTGGCGGCGTAGCCAGCGCGTTGGTGCTCACGTCAAGCTGGGCTTGGACCACTTGATGGCCTCCAGCGCCATACCGTTTATTTTTCCGGCGGTGCGTGTGCATAGGGAGTGGTTTGGCGATGGTTCAATGCGCCAGATCGCACCAATCTCTCCCGCCATACACATGGGCGCGCGCAAAATTTTGGTCATTGGTGCCGGCCGCATGTCGCAGGAAAACGAGCGCCCCGCCAATGAGGACTACCCCTCCCTGGCGCAAATTGCCGGTCATGCCTTATCCAGCATCTTTCTTGACAGCATGGCGGTTGATCTGGAGCGCACCATGCGCATCAATCACACCCTGACGCTGATTCCCGAATCGGTACGCCAAGAGCGCAACATGGTTTTACGACCGATTGACGTGCTGGTCATTGCTCCGTCAGAGCGCCTGGATGCTTTGGCCGCGCAACATGCCATGGCCTTGCCGTGGTCGGTGCGCCTGCTGCTACGCGGGATTGGCGCTATGAATAAGCGTGGCGGCGCGCTGACCAGTTATCTGCTTTTTGAGCGTCCCTACACCCGAGCGTTGATTGATTTGGGCGTCAAAGACACGCTGGCGCGCGCTGACGAGGTGAGGGAGTTTCTTAACATAAGCTGAATTATTTTTTAACTTCCCCGCGGAATTCTTTATTTTTAATAGCAAATGTCGATAACAGGGGTAGTGGGGGAACGTGAGTTTGCTAAACTGCGCCCTGTTTTGGAGAAGTGACGAATGCCCAAGAAAAAAATTGCAACCTTGGTTGGCTGTCTGTGTATTGCTGGAAGTCTTATTTCCGTTAGTGTTGATGCCAACGCGACACCAGCCCGCAAGCGAGCCGCTGTCGCCAGCAAGACGGTGGTCAAGCAGGCCAAAGTAAGCAAAGCACAGAAAATCGCCAGCGCTCGTCCCCGCGCCAGCTCGCAGGTGTTGGCGCACAGCGCTGATGGCAGCCTGAAGCTGGAGTCATCTGCTGTATTTGTTCAGGACCAGACCAGCGGTGATGTCCTGCTGGATAAAAATTCCACCGCCGTACAGCCGATTGCATCCATTACCAAGTTGATGACGGCCATGGTGGCGCTGGATGCACAGCCCAACTTGCAGGACGTACTGACCATCGGCAATGAAGATGTTGATATGCTCAAGGGCACCAGCTCGCGTCTGCGTGTTGGCGCTCAGCTTACCCGTGAAGAGATGCTGCGTCTGGCCTTGATGTCGTCGGAAAATCGTGCAGCCTCCGCATTGTCTCGGCACTACCCCGGCGGGAAAGAAGCGTTTATTGCTGCCATGAATCGCAAGGCGCAGAGCCTGGGCTTGGGGGACACAAAGTTTCGCGACCCGACGGGCTTGACCGCCGCTAATGTGTCCAGCCCGCGTGACTTGGCGCGTATGGTAAATGCGGCCTATCAGTACCCGTTGATCCGTGAATTTTCCACGACACCGGGGGACACCGTCCGGGTCGCGGGGCGTGACATGCAGTTCAATAACACCAATCCCTTGACCAAGAGCTCCAGCTGGGAGATTGGCTTGTCAAAGACCGGCTATATCGCCGAAGCAGGCAAGTGCCTTGTCATGCAAGCCTGGGTTAATAGCAAGCCTGTCGTGATTGTGCTACTGGATTCCTGGGGTAAGGCCACGCGTGTTGCGGATGCCAACCGCATCAAGCGCTGGTTCGAGAACAATCCGCTGGCACGACAGAGCGTGCAGGCGCGCGCCGGTTAAAACCAAGCTGCTTTAGTAGTGTCTTGGATGCGGTAAGCGCTGAGTTCGCTTAACCATCTGCCTTCTCTGGTTTTTGGTAGAAATTGCGCATTGACTCATAACGTTCTGCACGCGCGGCGCGTACGTGCCCGATGGCTTGCTCCATCGGCACGCCGATTTGCGCGAGCGTTTCGGCGGCAATGAGCAAGCTGCCTTCCAGCATTTCAGGGATCACTTCAGTAGCGCCGGCGAGTTTCATGCGCGCCACATCACTTTCGTCGGATACTCGCACGATAATCGGCACATCTTGGCGTTGCCGCCGTATCGCTTGGACAACCCGCTCTGCGGAATGTGCGTCAGGATAAGCAATCGCAACGCCACGTGCGCGCGACAAACCCGCTGCCTTGAGCACTTCCAATCGGTCAGGGTTGCCAAACACTACCGCACCGCCTGATGCGCGCGCGCGCGCTATGCGCTTGGGGTCAAGCTCCAGGGCGAGAAAAGGAATGCTTTCGGCGTTTAGAAACTCACCGATGCGCTCACCGCTGCGGCCATAGCCGCAAATGATCACGTGATCTTCCAGTCCGAAACTTTTTGTGGCAATGTCATGGATGTTTTTTGCCTTGAGCGCCCAGTCGCGTTTGCCTACCTCGCCGCTCAGGCGCGCGGCATATTCAATCAGGAAGGGCGCAATGAACATCGAGAGCAGCATCGCCGACAGCGTCAGCTGAAAGGCGTCATCGTTGACCAGGTTCAGTTCGTGCGCCAACTCAATCAAGACCAGCCCAAATTCCCCGGCTTGCGCCAGTTGGGCGCCGGTACGGAGCGCGGTGTCAACGTTATTTTTAGCACCGAAGGCGATGAGCAATACCACGATCGCTTTACCGCCGACGAGCAAGAACACTGCCAGCGCCAAAGCGGGTACGTTGTCGAACATGTACTTGACGTCCAACATCATGCCGACGGTGATGAAAAAGAAGCCAAGCAAGATATCGCGGAAGGGGCGTATGTCAGCTTCGACTTGATGACGGTAGGTGGTTTCTGAAATTAGCATGCCACCGACAAAGGCGCCGAGGGCTAGCGATAAACCGGCTTGCCCGGTGGCGTAGGCCAGGCCGACGACGATCCACAGCGTGGTCAGGACGAATAGTTCTTCCGACTTGAACACAGCCACACTATCGAAAAGGCGCCCCATGAGCTTTTGTCCAACCCATATGAGCAAAAACAGAACGAAAGCGGCTTGTGCGCCGGCGATACTCAGGGCGACAGCCAGATTGGTTTCTGGCGCTGCCAAGGCGGGAAAAAGTATCAGGCAGGGAACGACGGCGATATCCTGAAACAGCAGCACGCCCATGGTTTGCCGCCCGGAGAGTGAGTGTAGCTCGAAGCGCTCGGAAAGCATGCGGGCGACGATGGCGGTGGATGACATCGCTACGGCCAAACCGACAGCAATGCCACTGCGCCAACCCTGTTGGTAGCCTAGCCATGTGGCCAGAATCGTACCCACTGCCGTCAAGCCCATCTGTAGCGCGCCGAAGCCGAACACCAGTCGACGCATCGATTTGAGTCGGGAAATATTGAACTCGAGGCCAATCGAGAACATCAGGAACACAATGCCGAACTCAGCCAGCGTGTGCACCTGTTCGCTCTCTTCCAGCAGTGCCGCACCATGCGGTCCGAGCGCAATGCCTATGCCCAAATAGGCGAGCATGGTCGGGATTTTGAAACGACGCGCCAAAGCCACGCTGCCGACTGCGGTGGTCAGAAGTAGCAGCAGCAGGAGCAAGTCGTTGAGCATAGGATGATGATAGCGTGCGGGGATAGTCGGCGATTACTCGCCAAAGATGATATCCACGCGGCGATCAAGGTACTGGCACGCGAGCGACGTGTTGGTTGCCTTGGTTGCATTGGAACCCGTGGAACCCTTGTTGTCATGGGCGCTTTTGTTCACATTGACACCACCGGTTGGGCAGTCAATGTCATCCGCTTCGCTGCCGTAGCTGATCCGGCGAATTTGCCGTGCCGGCACGCCATAGCGCTCCAGTTCCTCGGCCACGGCTTCAACGCGACGCTGCGCCAGGGCTATGCTGAACTCCTTCGAGCCGAGATCACTGGTATGCCCGACCAGAGTCAGCAATTTACGGCCGCCAGACTTGAATTGCGTGGCGACGAGTTGCAGCTGGCTGCGTGCGGCATTGGCTAATTCGCTTGAGTTGTCATTGAAGTAAATGGTTCGGGTCGGCTGAGGGGCCTTGTTCAGGTCGCTTGCCGGCGAGCCTGCGCTGGGTAGGCTGCTGGGCCTGCTGAGCGTCATCGATTTGCGCAGCGTCGAGGGGCTGTTGGTTGCATTGGTCGCTCTAGTTGCCTTGGTGTTATCGGTCGCGTCGGTCGCGTCGCGTGAGCTTTTGCGCGCTGGAGCGGGGGTCGCACAGGCTGTAAGGGACAGACAGAGGACGATGATCAGGCCGCGGCAGCTTATCTTCGAGTAATCGGGGTGAGGTCTTGGCAGAGCAATACGCATGAAAGGAGGTGACTAAATAGGGTGATTTCGGACGTTGATTTCGGACTCTGGATAGCGAACTGTGTTCGTAGCATGCTTTGAATTTTCCATCCCAAGCCTGCTCTGCGACTGCCCGAAAAGCCGGGGATTCATGGCTCTGCTGCTATCAGCCTTCGACTACGTTCCCATTCGCGGCAACGCGACAAATTCATAGGCGGCAGCCAGTGTCCCTATACTGCGCATCTTCTGTTGGATTCTACCTATGCTCTCCCCGACTTCTGATCTGATGACCCGTGCTGAAAAGCGGGTTGGTGCGGCGCTTGCGTCGATTTTCGGCCTGCGCATGCTTGGTTTGTTTCTGATTCTGCCGGTATTTTCTGTGCATGCGCGCGACTTGCCCGGTGGTCAGAATGTTGCCCTGGTTGGCCTTGCACTGGGCGCGTATGGCTTGACGCAAATGCTGCTGCAGATCCCCTTTGGTATGGCCAGCGATCGCTTTGGCCGCAAGCCTGTGATTGTCATTGGTCTACTGCTCTTTGCTTTGGGTTCGGTTATCGCTGCCCTGGCGCCAACCTTGGAATGGATTATTGTTGGTCGGGTCGTGCAGGGTGCTGGCGCAATTTCTGGGGCAGTCTCGGCGCTGGCCGCCGATCTTACGCGCGAACAGCACCGCACTAAGGTGATGGCTATGATCGGGTCTAGCATCGGTTTGGTGTTTGCCCTGTCGCTGGTGGCGGCACCGGCCTTGTACGCGGTCGTCGGCTTGGCGGGCATTTTCTGGTTGACGGCAATCCTGGCCGTTGCCGCGATCGGCCTGTTGTTACGCGCCGTCCCACAGCAGCTGACTTTTAGTCCTGGCCCGCGCGTGCCCTTGCGCGAGGTGCTGGGCAATGTGCATTTGCTGCGCTTGAATTTCGGTATTTTTACCTTGCACCTGAGTCAGATGGCCATGTTTGTGGTGCTGCCGCAATTGCTCATCACCACTGGCCATTTACCAGTTGCTGAGCACTGGAAACTTTATCTGCCGGCGGTCCTGCTCGCCTTCGCATTGATGGTGCCAGCCATCATTGTTGGGGAGCGCAAGGGCAAGGTAAAGCAGATTTTTGCGGCGGCCGTAGCGCTGCTACTGATCACTGAAATCACGTTTGCCCTGGGCACGGGCAGCTTTCCTGTTTTGGTGGGGGCGTTGGTCAGCTTTTTTGTCGCCTTCAATATTCTTGAAGCGACCTTGCCGTCGCTGATCTCGCGCATCGCGCCGCCGCAAGCCAAGGGGACTGCCCTGGGGGTGTACAACACTACGCAAGCGCTCGGCCTTTTTCTGGGGGGCGCTTTGGGTGGGTGGTTGGCGAAAACGCAGGGGCCCGAGATGGTGTTTGTGGCCGCGGCTTGTCTGGTAGCGCTGTGGTTGCTCATGGCCTTGCGCATGCCCGCGTTGGCGGTACGCGGTGCGCCAGCCTCGACATAACTAGCCCTGAATTTGCCCATACTGAGGCGCTGGCCGCGTGGTGGCAAGTGTTGGTGTAGCGTGGCATACTCAGCGCCGCAGTTCAGGTAGCTACCCGATGACGCACCAGTTCGGGCAGTTGTTTTAGTAAAAATGGAGAGTAAACAATGGCTTCAGTTAATAAAGTAATTCTCGTCGGCAATCTTGGTGCTGACCCCGAAGTGCGCTACATGCCCAGTGGCGAAGCCGTCGCTAACCTTCGCTTGGCCACCACCGATTCGTGGAAAGACAAAGAAGGCAACAAGCAGGAAAGCACCGAATGGCATCGCGTCTCGTTCTTCGGGCGCCAAGCCGAAGTGTGCGGCCAGTATTTGAAGAAGGGCAGCCAGATTTACGTCGAGGGTTCGATTCGTACGCGCAAATACACGGACAAAGATGGTCAGGAGAAGTATGCGACTGAAGTGCGCGGTGAGCGCATGCAGATGCTCGGTGGCCGACAGGGTATGGGCGGTGATGGCGGTGGCAGTGGGGCTAGCGGTTCTGGTGGTAGCTACGGTGGTGGTCGTTCGTCGGCGCCGGCGGCAGCGCCTTCACGCGCTCCTGCTAGCAATGCTCCGGCCAATAATTTTGGCGACTTTGACGACGATATTCCCTTCTAAAGTACACCTGAGTTTAAAAA
This sequence comes from uncultured Propionivibrio sp., assembly GCA_964521935.1. Taxonomy (GTDB): domain Bacteria; phylum Pseudomonadota; class Gammaproteobacteria; order Burkholderiales; family Rhodocyclaceae; genus JADJEF01. The sequence goes on along the minus strand of CAZFSH010000070.1, from coordinate 1,778 downwards.
GTAAATAAAGCCCGGTAGCCTGTTTGGTTACCGGGCTTTTTAACAGGAGATCGTTATGAAACTCTCGACCGTCCTCATTGCCCTTGCCATTCTCTTGCTCGCTCCAGCCATTGGGGCGCAAGAGCTGCCTTTATCGAGTGGCCAGACGGTTTATCTGCCGGTGTATTCGCATGTCTACCATGGTGAAGTCGATAAAAAAACGCAGCGGCCTTCTGAAACCTTGGTGTCTACCCATGTGAGCATCCGCAATACGGATCCAGGGGCAGCGCTCAAGCTAACGGCGGCACGCTACTACAACACGACTGGCGCGCTGGTGCGCAATTATCTGGGGGCGCCGATCACCGTGCCACCCTTGGGTACGTACGAGATTTTTGTGCCGCGTAGCGACACCGCTGGCGGCTCCGGGGCCAATTTTTTGATTGTATGGGTCGCCGATGCGCCGATCAATCCGCCCGTGATCGAGGCCTTGCATGCGGATATTCGTGAGGCACGAACCTTGATGCTGCATACCTCGGGTGTGCCAATAAAGCCTCGTTAACTCAGCCCTGCCTGCACGGCGAATTCGCGTGCCGTGTGACTTAGCCACGTACTAAATTTGCCCAGTACCGGATTGTCTTGCTGGTGTAGCGGGTAGATCAGCCGGTAGTAGCTCTCACTCAGGCATACATGGGCCGATGGGGCGATTAAGCGACCGGAGGCAATCTCGTCAGCAAAGAGAAAGTGCGGTACCAGTGCGACGCCCATGCCCTCTGCGGCCGCGGCGGTGAGCATCGAGAATAACTCGTAGCGCGGCCCCGCCATGTCGCGCTCAGCATAGACCCCTACTGATTCAAACCACTGGCGCCAGGCGTACGGACGGGTGCTCTGTTGCAGCAAGGGCAGTGTCGCGATGGCCTCGGCAGTGAGTTCGGCGCCAGATGGAATCAACGTCGGGGCGCATACCGGGACGAGGTTTTCGCGCATCAGCGATTCTTCGTGCGTACCGGGCCAGGCCCTTTCACCAAAATAAATGGCCGCATCGAAGCGGCTGTCGGTAAATAGAAACGGCCGGGTGCTGGTGCTCAGATTGACGGTGATATCTGGGTGCTGACGCTGAAAATCATTCAGCCGTGGAATCAGCCAGCGCGTGGCGAACGTGGGCACAACGGCCAGTTCCAGTTGGCCGCCAACACCTTGCCCTGCCATGAGTGACAGCGTGTCACGCTCGACTTCATCGAGGCGTGCGGCAATCTGGCGGCTGTAGGCTAGGCCGGCCGTCGTGAGTTTGACGCCGCGTTTTGAGCGACTGAACAAGCGAATGCCCAGAAATGCTTCCAGCGCACCGATCTGGCGGCAGATGGCACTTTGTGTCAGCGACAACTCTTCCGCCGCTTTGGTGAAACTTTCGTGGCGGGCCGAGGCTTCGAAGGCTTGCAGGGCCCAGGTGCTGGGAATGTGGCGCCGCATCGTGTTTATGTTTATTTGTGCGTAATACGCACAAGCTTACGCGAATATTTCGGTTGATTGGTGTGTTTGTCTTGCCTAAAGTGCACGCATCAACGCTAGAGAGGAAACTGAAATGGCTATCGCGACCTTCAATTGGGAAGACCCGCTGCTGATGGATGAGCAACTGACTGAGGAGGAGCGCATGATCCGCGATGCGGCACGCGCCTATTGTCAGGACAAGCTCGCTTCGCGCGTGCTGGAAGGCTTCCGTAGCGAAACCACTGATCCGGCGATTTTCCGTGAGATGGGGGCGCTGGGTTTGCTCGGCTCGACGATTCCGTCCGAATATGGTG
>CAZFSH010000069.1:0-11441 GCA_964521935.1 uncultured Propionivibrio sp. | reverse complement strand
TTTGTATTGGTGTGTCAAAGCGGGCCTTGCCCGACTCCAGCGCCATCGCCGCGATGAAGGGCTTGACGGTCGACCCGGGCTCAAAGGCATCGGTGATCACGCGATTGCGCAACTGCGCGCCCACCAGGCGCTGGCGGTTGTTCGGGTTGTACGTTGGCAGATTGGCCAAGGCCAAAATCTCGCCGGTACGCACATCGACCACAACAACGCTACCCGCCTTGGCCTGATTGGTCTGCACCGCTCTTTTCAAGCTCGCATAGGCCAGATATTGCACCTTGCCGTCAATGGCCAGATCAATATCCTTGCCCTCACGCGGCGGCTGTACGCTATCAACATCTTCAATAATATTGCCGCGCCTATCCTTGATCACGCGACGGCTGCCATTGCGGCCAGTCAGCTGGGTATTGAACGCCAGCTCGATACCCTCCTGACCGGTATCGTCAACGCCGGTAAAACCCAGCAGGTGCGCGGTGGTTTCGCCCGATGGGTAGTAGCGCCGGTATTCGTTCTGCAAATGCAGGCCGGGGTATTTGAGTGCGGCAATGCGGTCTGCGATCTCCGGCGGAATCTGCCGTTTCACGAAGACGAAGTCTTTATCCGAGGCCAGCCGACGCGTGACTTCACGCACATCCATGTCCAGATAGGTCGCCAGTTCACGCATTTGCGCAGGCGTCAGCTGCGCATCCTCCGGAATCGCCCAGAGCGATTTGACCGGGGTGGACACCGCCAACATATTGCCCTGCCGATCACTGATGCGACCGCGCGTGGCAGAGATGTCGATGACCCGCTCATAGCGGGCACGCCCCTGGTCGCCGAGAAACTCGTTGCGCACTCCCTGCAAATAGACAGAGCGGCCAATCAGCGTCGCAAAACCAGCGAGGATCACCCCGAGCACCAAACGCTGACGCCAGGGCGGCAAACGCTCCGAGAGCAAAGGGCTGCGCGAAAAACGCACCGGGCGCATATTATTGCTTGCCCTCGCGCCGGTCCTCGCGCTTACCCTCGCTGCGGGGGCTGCCACTATTGCTCTCCGCATCCAGCACGATCACCTGCCCAGATTGCGGCGCCTGCATGCGCAAGCGCTCACGGGCAATTTTCTCTACGCGTGCGTGCGATGCCCAAGTGCTTTGCTCCAGACGCAACTGCCCCCACTCCACATCGAGGTCGCGCATGCGTTTTTGCTCGGCCTCAAGAGCGGTGTAGAGTTTGCGCGAACGATGGTTGGCACTCACCGCCGATAAGGCAAAAGCCAGCGCAACCAAGATCAGCACAATATTGAAGCGCGACATCATGACGTCGCCAACTTCTCGGCCACACGCAATACAGCACTGCGCGCGCGCGGGTTACGTTTGATTTCTTCGTCGGAGGGAAAAACGGGCTTGCCCACCAGTTTGACCAACGCAGAAGGCAGGTCGCTGGCACGAATGGGCACACCCTTCGGCGGCTGAGGCGGTGAGGCGGCCTCGCGCAAGGCGCGCTTGACGATGCGATCTTCCAGTGAGTGAAAGCTGATCACGGCCAGACGCCCCCCCGTCGCCAGCCGACGCAATGCCGCCGGCAGGGTTAGCGACAGCTCCTCAAGCTCGCGATTGACGTGAATCCGTAGAGCCTGGAAGCTGCGCGTCGCCGGGTGCTGACCCGGTTCACGCGTCCGGACGACTTGCGCCACGAGCGCGGCAAGTTCTCCGGTGGTTGAAATACGGCGTTCGAGCCGAGCAGTAACAATCGCCGTTGCAATCGCATGAGCAAACCGTTCTTCGCCATAGTCTTTAATTACCCTCCCTATTTCTGATTGCGATGCCGTCGCGAGAAAGTCCGCGGCGGTCTCGCCTTGCGTCGTATCCATGCGCATATCCAGCGGCGCATCGAAACGAAAACTCATGCCCCGTTCGGGGGTATCCAGTTGCGGTGACGACACACCGATATCCATCAGCACGCCATTCACGTGCGCCAGCGCCAACTCGTCGAGCACGCGCTCCAGATCGCTGAACGGCGCGTGCACCAGCGTCAAGCGCGGGTCGGCCTGCACCAACTCCTGCCCGGCGGCGATCGCGACCGGGTCGCGGTCGAGCGCAATCAGGCGCCCCTGCGGACCGAGCTGCGCCAAGATCGCCCGGCTGTGTCCACCGCGCCCAAAGGTCGCGTCCACGTAAATCCCGTCCGGGTGCACTGCCAGCGCCGCCACGGCTTCCGCCAGCAGCACCGAAACGTGCGTTGGCGTGTTCACAGCGCAAGGTTTTCCAGCCCCGGCGGGAGCAATTTGTCGCCCAGCGAGAAGATCGCCTCCTGCTGCGCCTGCCAGCCGGCATCCGACCAAATCTCAAAATGACTGCCCTGGCCAACCATCCAGATTTCTTTTTCCAGGCCGGCGAACTTGCGCAAAGCCGGGGGCAACAACAAGCGTCCGGCGCCATCCAGCTCGACCTCTTCAGCAAAACCGACCAGCAAGCGCTTCACCATCGCCGAATCCGCCTGCAAGCTCGACGCGGCGACCACTTGCGCACGAATCGGCTCCCAGGCCAGACGGGGGTAGAGCAGCAGACAACGATGCGGGTGCGCGGTGACCACCAAGCGGCTGTCAGCAGGCGATGCGGCGGGCAAAACCAGGGCGTCGCGATGCTTGGCGGGAACCGCCATTCGCCCTTTCGCATCGAGATTCAGCGCTGCCGCACCTTGAAACATGGAGCCCTCGTTTAGTCATCCGGACCCTGTCGGCACCAACTTCACAAACAAAGCTAGCCCACAAAATCCCACTTTTCCCCACTTTAGGACACTTTCCCACACCGGTCAAGGCGAATTCAGGGGCAAAAGGTCGCCAAAACAAAGGCATTACTCTGTCTCTCGCTGCGATCCAAGGGGAGCCCGAGACACCTCCGAAACACCTCTAAGACACCTCCGGGGCTACTCCACGACTTCCCCCTGCCGCGCTGACCGAACGCTTTTCGGGCTATGCTTGCACCCATGAACCCCGGCTCTGCCCTTCCTCACGCCAAAGGCGAGATCAACCGTCTGCCGTGCGTCTTTGCCGCGGCGCTCGCGCGGCGCAGCGCCATCTGTGAACTGGCGGTCCGGCCAGCGGGCAACGAGGGGCGGTCGCCGCGCAAGCTGCTGTGCGCGCAACCGCTGGCCCGCGCCGCCTGTGCCGAGTTCGATGGACTGTTGCGGGAAAAGTCAGTCTTTGTGGCACGGCGCTTAACCGCCCGGCCTGGCGACCAGCACGCCAGTTCGCCACTCAGTAGCGCCCCGGGAGCCACTGTCACGCTGCTGCAGATTCAGTGCGGTGGCCTGTGCGGACTGCGTGATGTGCTCGATACCTCCGCACCCGCACCCAACGTACACCACCTGCTGGGGCTCGCCCAGCAAGCGCCGGGGCAGTTGCCCGCGCTGCCGTGGGAACGCATCATCCGGGCCATTGCTCGTTGGCGCACGACGTCCAAGCAGGGCGGACGGCGCGGCATAATCGGGCCCTAGCCATAGCCATAGCCGCCAAATTGCAGCCACGTCAATCTCATGCGCCCCCTCAACTTCTCTGCGAATCTCTCTTTCCTCTTTACCGAGGCGGCTTTTCTTGATCGCTTTGCATTGGCCAGCGCGGCGGGGTTTACGGGCGTCGAATTCCACTTTCCTTACGAGTACGACGCGGCGGTGCTGGCTGAAGTTGCGCTGACCTCGGGCGTCGAGGTCGTGCTGTTCAATCTGCCCGCCGGCAACTGGGCCGCTGGCGAACGCGGGATCGCCTGCCATCCGGAACGGATTGAAGAATTTCGCGCCGGGCTGACCCAGGCGATTGACTATGCTCACGCACTGGGCACGCCGCGCCTTAACTGTCTCGCCGGCATTCCGCCAGCACACGTCGCGCCGGCACTGGCGCAGGCAACGCTGATCGACAATCTGCGCTTCGCTGCCGATGAAACCGCCAAGGCCGGCATCGAGCTGCTGCTGGAGCCGCTCAACACGCGCGACACGCCTGGCTTTTTGGTCGCCACCAGTCGCAACGGGCTCGCCATCATCGAGGCCATCGGCCACCACAATCTGCGTCTGCAATACGACCTGTATCACGCCCAAGTCATGGAGGGCGACCTGAGCATGACGCTGCGCCACCACTTAGCCCGTATCGGCCATATTCAATTTGCCGACAACCCCGGCCGCCATGAACCGGGCACCGGCGAAATCAACTTTCCCTTTCTCTTTGCCGAACTCAACAGGCTCGGCTACGCCGGCTGGATCGGCGCGGAATACAAACCCAGCACCAACACCGAAGCCAGCCTTGACTGGCTGCGCAATAGCTAAATAATGACTGGCCCCCAGGTGACGACACGCTATCGGCAGTTACTCAACGATCTGCTGCACGCCGCCTTGCAGGCCGCCAACCCGGCCGCCTGCCTTCCCCAGCATCTGCCTGCGCCCCCCAAAGCGCCGGGGCGAACCATCGTCATTGGCGCCGGCAAAGCCGCTGCCGCCATGGCCCAGTGCGTTGAAACCCATTGGCCCAGCGATGCGCCACTGTATGGTCTGGTGGTCACCCGTTACGGCCATGATGTGCCCGCTCCCCCCTCGCCCCCCTCAGCACGCCCCCCTCGCCGCATCGAGGTGATTGAAGCGGCACACCCGGTACCCGACGCCGCCGGGCTCACTGCGGCAATACGCATGCGCTCGCTGCTGACCGGGCTAACAACAGACGATCTGGTGCTGGTGTTGCTTTCTGGCGGTGGTTCGGCCCTGCTCGTCGAGCCGTTACCGGGCATCAGCCTCGACGACAAACAGGCCATTACCCGCCGGCTGCTGGCCAGTGGCGCCGCGATCAGCGAGATCAATTGTGTACGCAAACATTTGTCCGCGATCAAAGGCGGACGACTGGCACTGGCCGCGGCACCCGCGCGCGTCTTCACCCTCGCGATCTCCGACGTGCCCGGTGATGCGCTCAGCGCCATCGCCTCAGGGCCGACGGTCGCCGACCCGACAAGCTGTGCCGAGGCGCTCGCAATCTGTCAGCGCTATGACGTAGCGCTACCCGAGGCCGTGCGTGAGCTCCTGCGCAGCGGGGCCGCCGAAACGCCCAAGCCGGGCGATCCACGTTTTGCCGCCTGTACGGCGCGAATCATCACCAGCGCCCAGGCGAGTCTGCACGCTGCTGCGGCTGTCGCGCGCGCCGCCAATATCACGCCCCTGATTCTGGGCGACCGCATCGAAGGCGAAGCCCGGGAAGTGGCGCGCGCCCTCGCCGGCATGGCGCTCTCCTGTGCCGAGCATAGCCTTCCGGTCAAGCCGCCGTGCGTGCTGCTCTCAGGCGGCGAAACCACCGTCACCCTTGGCGGCAAAAAATCAGACAAGCAATCAGGCCAGCCGGGGCGCGGCGGGCGTAATAGCGAGTTTTTGCTGGCGCTCGCCCTCGCACTGAGCGCCAACTCTGGCGAGCATCGGGGCATTCACGCACTGGCCGTCGATACCGATGGCATTGATGGTAGTGAAGACAATGCCGGCGCCTTTCTCGATCCCGACACCCTCACACGAGCGCGCGCCGCCGGGCTAAACGCCCAGTCGCTTCTGGACAATAATGATGCGTACAGCCTGTTCGCCGCGTCGGGCGATCTGATCATCACCGGCCCGACGCGTACCAATGTCAATGACTTTCGCGCCATTGTTATTCCCTGAGTAGTTATAACAACCCACATGAGCCAACCGTGACCCAACATAGCGCCGAACACGAAGCCTGTTTTTCTGCAGCGCCCGTTGCGCAGCTACTCAGGGAACTAGCGCACCACATTCCAGCGGCCAACCTGCTGACCGATACCGAAGACCTGCGCCCCTACGAATGCGACGGCCTGTCGGCCTATCACCGCCTGCCGCGTGCCGTGGTACTGGCGGAAAATGAGGCGCAAGTTGTCGCTACCCTGAGTGCCTGCCATCGCGCCGGCGTACCCGTGGTCGCACGTGGTGCCGGTACCGGTTTATCAGCCGGCGCCCTGCCCCATGAAGAGGGCATCGTGTTAAGTCTAGCCAAAATGAAGCAGATCCTGCGCATCGACGCCAACGCGCGTCTGGCGGTTGTTCAGCCGGGTGTACGCAATCTGGCGATTTCTGAGGCGGTGGCCCAGCATGGTTTGTATTACGCCCCCGACCCCAGCTCCCAGATCGCCTGCACCATCGGCGGCAATGTCGCGGAAAACTCTGGCGGGGTGCATTGCCTGAAATATGGCCTGACCGTGCATAACGTCCTGCGCGTGCGGGTCGTACTGATGAATGGCGAGATCGTGGAACTTGGCAGCGAGGCGCCCGACGCCCCCGGGCTGGATTTGCTGGCCTTGTTTATCGGCTCCGAAGGCCTGCTCGGTGTGGTCACAGAAGTAGCCGTTAAACTCACGCCCAAGCCACAAACGGCTCAGTGCATCATGGCCAGCTTTGACGATGTCATGAAAGCGGGTGAAGCCGTGGCCGCCGTCATCGCCGCCGGCATCGTCCCGGCCGGCCTGGAAATGATGGACAAGCCGGCGACCGCCGCCGTGGAGCCCTTCGTCAAAGCCGGCTACAACCTCGATGCCGAAGCCATTTTGCTGTGTGAATCTGACGGCACGCCCGAAGAAGTCGCCGAGGAAGTAGCGCGTATGCGTGCGGTGCTTGAAGCCAGCGGCGCCAGCGAAATTCGCGTCTCGCAATCCGATGCGGAGCGACTGAAATTCTGGGCCGGCCGGAAAGCCGCATTTCCTGCCGCGGGGCGGATTTCGCCTGATTATTACTGCATGGACGGTACGATCCCGCGTAAAGCGTTAGGCACCATGCTCAGCGCCATCACCGCAATGGAGAAAAAATACGGCCTGCGCTGCATCAACGTCTTTCATGCCGGAGACGGCAACCTGCACCCCTTGATTTTGTACGACGCCAATATTCCCGGCCAGCTGGAAACTACCGAGGAATTCGGCGCAGAAATCCTGCGCCTCTCCGTCGAACTCGGCGGCACCATCACCGGTGAGCACGGCGTCGGCTTCGAGAAAATCAATGCCATGTGTGTGCAGTTTTCCGATAACGAGCTGCGCGCGTTCCATGGCATCAAAGCCGCCTTTGATCCGCAGGGGCTGCTCAATCCGGGCAAGGCGGTGCCGACACTACATCGCTGTGCCGAAATGGGCCGCATGCACGTGCATGGCGGTCAGGTGAAGTTTCCCGAACTGGAGCGCTTCTGATGGCCTCAGTGGATGCGGCACTGCAATCTCTGCGCGCACAGATTCTCACGCGACAAGCGCTGCAGATTCGCGGCGGTGGCAGTAAGGATTTTTATGGCGGCGCGATGAAAGAAACCGCCGCCGGCAACATTCTGGATACCCGCGATTACCGCGGCATCCTCAATTACGAACCCAGCGAGCTAGTGATCACTGCGCGCTGCGGCACCCCCTTGGCCGAGATCAAGGCGGCACTTGCGGAACGTGGGCAGTACCTGCCCTTTGATCCACCCGAATTTGCCCCGACGAGTACGCTCGGCGGTGCCATCGCCAGCGGCTTATCGGGTCCGCGACGCGCGAGTGTCGGCAGCCTGCGCGACTTCGTCCTCGGGGTTACGCTGATGGACGGCGAGGGACGCATCCTGAAATTCGGCGGCGAAGTCATGAAAAACGTCGCCGGCTTTGATGTCTCGCGCCTGCTCGCCGGCAGCCTGGGCACGCTCGGCGTCCTGCTGGATATTTCCGTGAAAGTACTCCCCGTGCCGGTGTGCTCACAAACGCTGGCGCTGGCCCTTGATCAAACGGCCGCACTGACGGCTATGGCCCGCTGGGCCGGTAATTTGGCCGGGCCGGCGCTGCCGATCGCGGCAAGCTGTTGGTACGACGGTGTCTTGTCGGTGCAGCTGGCCGGCGCGCGCTCAGCCGTGGAGATGGCGCAACCGAGCTTGGCAAAAGTCAGCCGCTGTGACACGGCGCCAGAATCGCTGTGGGCGACATTGCGCGATCACCAGCACCCGTTTTTTTGCCATGATGGAGCAACAACGGCGCCACTGTGGCGACTGGCGCTACCGCCTACCAGCCCGGCACTCAATCTTGGCCCAACCCTGATCGAATGGGGCGGCGGTCAGCGCTGGCTACGTGGCAGCGCCGACCATGCTGCCGCCACGTCGCTGCGTGCCGCAGTCCAGGCGCATGGTGGCCATGCAACCCTGTTCCGCGGCGGCGATAAAGCAGTGGGCGTTTTTCAGCCCCTGACGCCGGGGCTATTAGCGCTGCATAAGGCGCTGAAGCAGCGCTTTGACCCACACGGCATCTTTAATCCTGGCCGGCTTTACCCGGAGTTCTGATGGAAACCCATCTCGCCCCCGAGTTCACCAACACCCGCGAAGGCCAAGAAGCCGAAGCCATTCTGCGCACCTGTGTGCATTGCGGCTTTTGCACCGCCACCTGCCCGACCTATCAACTGCTCGGCGATGAACTGGACAGCCCACGCGGCCGCATTTATCTGATCAAACAGGTTCTCGAAGGCGCCACGCCCACGGCAAAAACGCAAAGCCATCTTGATCGCTGTCTGACCTGTCGCGCCTGCGAATCAACCTGCCCCTCAGGGGTTCACTACGCCCGGCTGCTCGATATCGGCCGCGAGATTGTCGAACGCAAAGTGCCGCGTCCGCGAGCGGAGGCGCTCATGCGCCGCGCTTTGCGTGAATTCATCCCGCGCCAGAATTTGTTTTTCCCTGCCATGAAGCTGGGCCAGTGGGTTCGCCCGTTCATGCCCAAAGTGCTGAAAGCCAAGGTGCCGGCACTCAGCAGCGCTGGCCCGGTGCCAGTGAAAGCGCACCCACGCACCATGATCGCCCTGGCCGGTTGCGCGCAGCCGGCCATGTATCCCAACATCAACGGCGCTGCACGGCGCGTGCTTGATCGCTTGGGCATCACGCTGATTGAGCCGGCAGCGCAAGCGTGCTGTGGCGCGGTACGCCACCATCTTTCCGCCACCGAGGCGGCGCGTGACGACGCCCGGCGCAATATCGATGCCTGGTGGCCGCTGATTGAAGCCGGTGCCGAAGCCATCGTCATGACCGCCTCAGGCTGCGGCGCGCATGTGCGCGAATACGGCCACCTGTTGCAGCATGACCGCGATTACGCCAGCAAGGCGACGCGCGTCAGCACGCTGACGCGTGACATCAGCGAAATCATCGCTGCCGAACAGGATCAATTACTTGTCGCCCTCGCTATCACGTCAGCTGAAAGGCCCAGTCAAAAGTCAGTCGCGCGACCAGAGGAAGTCCAGGTTCGGATGGGACGGCGCATCGGACAAAAAATCGCCGTGCATAACCCGTGTTCGCTGCAACATGGCATGCAGGTTCGTGGCCTGATTGAACGCGTGCTAACCAGCCTGGGCGCCGAACTCACGCCCGTTGCCGACAGCCACTTATGCTGTGGCTCCGCCGGCACCTATTCCATTTTGCAGCCCGAACTCTCTGCCCAGCTCAAGGCCAACAAGCTAACTGCCCTGAACGCAGGCCAGCCCGAATTAATTGTTAGCGCCAACGTCGGATGTATCGCGCATCTGGCCAGTGAGGCTAAACTGCCCGTGAAACACTGGATTGAACTGCTGGACGACGCCTTTCATGAAAATTGACGAAGAAAAAGCTCTGGCCGCCATGGCGGCGCAAGGCATACGCATCCCTCCGCAGCCACGGGTAGTCGTGGAAATGCAGGATCTGTTGCGCTCTGACGACTACGACATGCGCGATGTGGCCAAGATCATCTCCCAAGACCCGGGCATTGTCGCCATGCTGTTCAAGGTTGCCCGCTCGCCCATGTTCAAGCGCAGCCGCAACCTCGACTCCATCGACAAAGTGTTGATGACCGTCGGCATCAAACAAACCTTCAATCTGGTTCAGGCGGCCGCGCTCTCTGCCACCATCAGCGACAGCACGCGCAAAGCTTTCGACCATTTCTGGACCCGCGCACAAGAAGTTGCCCAGATCGCCGCACTCATCGCGGGCGACCGTGTCTCCGTGTGCAACGTCTTCCCCGATCAGGCCTACATGGCCGGAATATTTCACGAGTGTGGCGTGCCGGTGCTCATGCTGCGCTTCCCGAAATATTGCCAAACCCTGCACCTGGACGATGTCAGCTGCTGGCCCGACCTGCACAAGGAAGACGAGAAATTTAGCGTCGATCACGTCAGTGTCGGTTATCTGGTGGCGCGTCACTGGAAGCTGCCCGACTTTGTCTGCTCGGGCATACGCTACCACCATGAAATGCCCACTGAAGAACTTGGCGCCGCCATCTCGCTCGTGGCCATTCTTCAATTGGCGATCCATTTCTATCACCGCATGAACCGGCAGACCGATCCGCTATGGGAACACATTGGCCCACGCGTACTCAGTGAAATCGGCATCGCACCAGATGAGGAAAGCGACTATTTCGACCAGATTTCCCATGTGTTTCTGGAAGAGATCGATCGATGACGCCTGCTACTAGCTCTAATGGCCCCACCAGCCCTACCAGTGAGCGGCGCACCAACCCGGAATTACGTAGTTTGTTTGTTGAAGCCTATGACGTTGTTCGGCCCTTCTTCGACGAAGCCAACAGCTGGGCCGGGCAAACCCATGAGCACCTGGCCTACCGTGCGCTCAAAGAACACTTTCCGAACATGAGCGCCGATCAAATCTTTGTGATTGTCACGGCAGCCAAACGCGTATTCACCCACAACGGGCATCCCGTAGCCTGAGGTTCTCAATACCGCAAGATCTGCCCCCCCATTCTGGGGAGGCGAGATCGCCCATTATCAGCCCCCAGCCAGCAAATCCTTCGCTATGATGCCGGACGAATTTGCTTATTCAGGGAGGAGTCATAATGCCACTAATAATTGGAGTGCCCCGCGAGACCTTTGCGGGCGAAAAACGCGTCGCCACCGTTCCTGAGGTCGTAGAAAAATACCTCAAACTGGGTTTCTCGGTGATAGTCGAAGCCGGTGCCGGCGATCAGGCCAATTTCTCCGATGACACCTACCGCAGCGCCGGTGCGACGATTGCCGCCAGCGCCACCGAGTTATGGGCAACAGCCGACATCATCTTCAAGGTACGCGCTCCCAGCGCTGCCGAAGTCGCCATGATGCGCGAAGGGCAAACCCTGGTCAGCTTTATCTGGCCGGCACAAAACCCGGAACTGATGCAACAACTGGCGGCCAAGAAAGTCACCGCATTGGCTATTGATGCGCTACCGCGCACCCTCAGCCGTGCCCAAAAGATGGACGCCCTGACCTCGCAAGCCGGCGTTGCCGGTTACCGCGCTGTCATTGAGGCCGCCAATGCCTTCGGCCGCTTCTTCAACGGCCAGATCACCGCCGCAGGCAAAGTACCCCCCGCCAAAGTATTTATCGCCGGTGCCGGTGTGGCCGGTCTGGCCGCCATCGGCACGGCCGCCGGCTTGGGCGCCATTGTGCGTGCCAACGATACGCGTGCTGAAGTCGCCGGGAAGGGGGTGGGGGTG
>CAZFSH010000068.1:0-11533 GCA_964521935.1 uncultured Propionivibrio sp. | reverse complement strand
ATGTGGTACGTGCGCAACCCGGCCAACTACTGGTCGCGCGTGATGACCGGCGTCGATGTCAGCCGCTGCACCATCAGCAAGCTCGCCGGCGCCGATGAAGTAAGCGAAGCCCCCGGCCGGCGCGAGTGGCAGCTGCTCATCGCCCAGCACGACAACGGCCTGATCTACCCTCGCTTTTTCTGCTCGCTGGCCTATCCGTGGCGACCCGATAAAGCGGTGATGATCGACATCGGCTGGAAGATCAAACTCAAGCACTCGCGCATGGCGCCAGAGGCCGACATCAAAGACCGCATTCGCGGCTCGGTGTTCACGCCGAGTTTGTGGAAATCGCTGTCCTAAGGCAGCGATGAGTCTATAAAGTATGGGTCATGGGAGCGTTCGCGCTCCCATTACTCTGGAGAGCTACCATGACCATTCCTCTGATTGCGATAAATCGAGTTGATGCTGGATCGTACCAGTGGGCCCTACTGGCCGGCCATGACATCCATGATCAAGGAGGTGGACTCAGTTCAATTACCGAGTGTCTGTCTGAAGGGATAGCGCACATAAGCGAGATCTCGCGCATCGAAATCAGCTATCGGGGAACTCACTTTGGCACATACCTGGTTAAGGAGATCGAGCGCCAAGCTGATGAGGTTGCCGAACGCATCGTCAACCGCTACAGCGAACTATTCGCCTAATAGGTCATTGCATAACGCGCAACATACTTGCACCCATGACAATATGGTCGCTGTGACAATTAGCGCGCAAATCAATGCCAATTAGCGCGCGCCTTTACACTGTGTAGGTTTTTTCGGTCAATGCGGACAGTAATCGTCCGGCTAAATCAGGTTGACGCTGGCGCTCAAGGCGGCGTCAATGGAACTAAGGCGGGCGGGCTGCCAGTGTGCTCCCCCCCCGTTTGGGGAAAGCATCTTGCGATGCTTTCCTGCATGCTGATCACCTTCCGGCAGCTTAGTATTAGTAATACCTAACTGCTCCCCATTTCGTTCATCGTGTCGATGCCTCGTCGCCTTAGCTACTGCTTACTTTTCGGCTTCCTGACGGTCCTTGCCGTGATTGCCTGGCAGCGCAGCGAGGCGCCGACATCATCTCAGCAATTGAACGTGAACGCGAATATTCAGGCGACTTATATTGGTAGTGACAAATGCCAGCCCTGTCACAGCAGTGCCTACGGCAAATGGCAGGCGTCCCAGCATGCCCAAGCCATGCAGCTTGCCAATGATCAGACGGTAATCGGGCATTTCGACAATCGCCCAGTGCTTGCCGGCAAGAGTCGCACGCGCTACTTTCAACGAGACGGCAAGTACTGGGTGGCCACGGAAAATGCCCGTGGCGAAGCCGTAGAGCTTGAGGTCACGCACACCTTTGGTGTGGCGCCCTTACAGCAATACCTGGTCAGCCTGCCAGATGGACGCAAGCAGGCACTTGGACTTGCTTGGGATGGTCGGCCTGCCGCGGCAGGGGGCAACCGCTGGTTTCATCTTTTTCCGCAGGATGGTACCCGTCCGGGGAACCCACTGCATTGGTCTGGCATAGATCAGAATTGGAATTACCAATGCGCCGATTGTCACTCGACTGACCTACGCAAGGGCTATGACGCAAAGCTCGATCGTTTCGATACGCGCTGGGCGGAGATGCAGGTCGGCTGTGAAGCCTGTCATGGCCCCGGCGAAGCGCATATTGCCTGGGCAAAGCAGCCAGATCGATCACCGGTCACCAATTTCGCGCTTACGGCCAAGTTGGACGAACGGCAGGGGGTGGTCTGGACACCTGTACCTCAGGCAACTGCCCGGCGCAATCAGCCCGGTGGCAGCGAACGTGAAATCGAGGTTTGTGCCCGCTGTCACGCCCGTCGCGGGCAGTTTTCCGATCTGCATAGGGCAGGGGATTCATTCATGGATCATTTTCGCCCGGCATTGCTCAACCCCGGCTTGTATTACCCGGATGGCCAGCAGCGTGACGAGGTCTACAACTACGGTTCGTTCCTGCAAAGTCGCATGCATGCGGCCGGTGTGACCTGCGCGGATTGTCACGATCCACATGATGGCCACTTGCGGCAGCCGGGCAACGGTGTATGCACGCAATGCCACGCGGTGGATCGCTTCGATGCGGCAACGCACCATCATCATCCCGCTGGAGGAAAAGGTGCCGCTTGTATCGACTGTCACGCACCAACGACGACCTACATGGGCATCGACGCCCGTCACGATCATAGCTTCCGTGTCCCGCGCCCTGATCGTAGTCTCTCCCTTGGCGTGCCCAACGCCTGTAACCAATGCCATCAGCGGGAAGGCGCAAGGTGGGCTGTCGCCCATTTGCGTAATTGGTATCCGACCCCAGTTCCTGGTTTCCAAACCTTCGCCGAGATTTTTGCTGCCATTGACGAGGAGCAACCTGGCGTCACCGGCAAGGTGGCGGCACTGCTAACTGACGTCCACCAGCCTGCAATAGTACGCGCCAGCGCACTGGCCAGGCTCGCCATGCATCCGGGTATCATTGATGCAGCCCTTTTTAATGCCGGATTCTTGGCACTGGATGACTCCCATCCCTTAGTGAGAAGTGCAGCCATCGCCCTCGTTACATTGGCGCCAGCAGAAGGCCGCGCTTATCATCTGGCGTCGTTACTGAAAGATCCAATCCGTTTGGTGCGCATGGACGCCGCCAGGGCTTTGGCAGGGAGTGGCGAGGCATTGTTGCCGGCGCCCAACCGCGCTGCCTTTGATCTGGCGCTTCAGGAATACATTGATGCGCAGATGTTCAATGCCGACCGGGGGGAAGCGCTGGCCAATCTTGGCAGCCTTTATGCAGATCGCGGTCAGTATGACGCTGCTGAATCGTCCTACTCGTTGGCTGTTCAGCGTGATCCCGACTTTGTCGGAGGACACCTGGGATTGGCGCAGATGGCGGAGCACCATGGCCAACTGTCACTGGCGGTACAGCGATTGCAGTCGGCACGGCAGCGCTTGCCCAACAGCCCGGAACTTGCCTACGCCCAGGGCATGCTGCTGGTACGCGAGAAACAACGGGATGCCGCATTGTCTGCGTTGCGACAGGCGACTGTGCTAGCCCCGGAGAACCCTCGGTTCAGGTATGTATATGCTGTCGCGATGCACGATTATGGGGATGCGCCTGGCGCTGTTAGCCAGCTGAAGACGCTGCTTCAGCGCTACCCAAATTATCGAGAGGCCCAAGCGGCGCTGCGGAGCTATTCGAAGAAATAGTGCGCGACTTGCTATTTGACGACGCAAAACCCAATACTGAGCGTCGTCAAAGAACTTCATAGCCCTACGGGCACGGGGTATTACGGTTCGTAAAACCATTGATACCCTGATTGCTACGTACTGCATTGAACATGGTTTGCCACTACTTCATTGCGACAAGGACTTTGATTCATTTGAACAGCATCCGGGGTTGTTGGTTGCTGATAGCCGGCAGACTCTGGTGATCTACGGCGTTGTACGGTCAATTCATGAGGTTGGGCGTGCTCTCCTTAAGCGCTCGATCTAGTCCCGCGTTACCCACCGCTCATCAGCCGCCGGCCTCATAGGGGCGCGTCGAGGGAGCCGTGGATAACGTCCCCATCGAAATACTAATCTCTACTAATCTATATGTTGATTAGTAGACATTGACATCGAGCCTGCCTATACTAAATCCTACTAATCAACCGCCAAATTAGTAGAAAATGAGGCTGCCTGAAAAATCTCCCTCCATCGAGGATTTGTTTAAGCGTTTAGCTCCCGACAGACTTGCCTCGGTATTTCAGCATGTAAATCCATTGCCCACGGGCCGCTATCTGCACTGGGATGAGCTTCGGCGCAGACCGTCGCCCGAAGGTGTAAATCATCACGAATGGTGGATGGCAGTTTCCGTAGCCCGCGCATCCCTTCTTCAGCAGCTGCCATTACTGCTCGACAATAGTGGGAACCCCTTTTCATTTGCTACGCCGAGTCCTATCTCCATTGATTTGCATCACATTGATAGGGATGCTGCTGGGCAGATTCGCTCAACTGCGGGAGAGCCGATTCGAGAAGACTCTCAGCGTTACTTAATCAGTTCGCTAATTGAGGAGGCGATTACATCAAGCCAGCTTGAGGGCGCATCGACAACTCGCAAGATTGCCGCTGCGATGCTTAAAACAGGCAGAAAACCTCGCGATCACAGCGAGAAGATGATCTTCAATAACTATAGGGCCATGGAGCATTTGCGGTTGATGAAGAGCATCGCATTGACTCCAGACCATGTTTTAGAACTTCACCGTATCTTGACCGAAGACACCTTAGACAATCCTGAAGATGCAGGCCGGTTGCGGCAGGGTGATGATGTTCATGTCATTGATGGTCGCGATAACACGATACTGCACACGCCCCCACACCATGGCGAGTTACCTGAGCGCATGAAAAGGCTATGCGAGTTCGCAAACGCCGATGAGTCTTCCTTGCCCTTTGTCCATCCAGTTCTGAGGGCAATTCTCCTTCATTTCATGATTGGCTATGACCACCCATTCGTAGATGGTAACGGTAGAACTGCCCGTGCTCTTTTCTATTGGTCAATGGCTAAAAGCGGCTACTGGCTGATGGAATACACCTCGATCAGCCACATCCTGCGAAAGGCCCCTGCACGCTATATGAAGGCCTATCTGCACACGGAAACTGACAAAAATGACACGACTTATTTCCTCCTTCATCAGCTACAAACCATCCGAAAGGCGATAGTCGCTTTGCATGAGTATGTTGACAGAAAAGCTCAGGAGCAAAAAGCTACGGAACGGTTGTTGGCAGCGTCACCAGCCCTTCGGGGTAGATTCAATCATCGTCAGATTGCCCTGCTCAATCATGCATTGAGAAATTTAGGAGAGGAGTACCGTGTTGATGCGCACATGCGATCACACAATGTTGTTTATCAAACCGCACGCAACGACTTGCTAGCCCTTCATACGCTCGGACTTCTCGAAAAAACCAAACAAGGCAATGCGTTCCTTTTTTTTGCTCCAGCAGACATCAGGGATCGGCTCAACACCATGGCAAAAACAGGGAGTTAACACTCAGAAGTGCTTCCTACAGATTTTTTGATGGTTGATTACTGGTGACTACTGCAGTCCAATAATGCGGAAGCTGGACATTGAATAACGACAAAATCCTGTCCCCGCAAGCAAATACGCAAAAACCCTTGTCTA
The DNA here is from genome assembly GCA_964521935.1 of uncultured Propionivibrio sp. Taxonomy (GTDB): domain Bacteria; phylum Pseudomonadota; class Gammaproteobacteria; order Burkholderiales; family Rhodocyclaceae; genus JADJEF01. Next base: position 6,357 of record CAZFSH010000068.1, on the reverse strand, counting down.
GCTAGCGCTGACAAGGGTTTTTGCTTTGTGGCCCTTGCGCGGGCCACCGATTTCCGATTTCCTGATGCGGCGAATTATGCTTCTTGGTTTGCTTGCGCTTTGGCTGCGAGCGGTTTCCAGTGCAGCAAGCCAAAAAGCAAAGTCAGCACTATGCTCATCCACAGAGGCCCTTGATAGCGGCGTACGTGTTTGAACATTACAACCACCTCAAGCGCATGGGCGGCAAGTAGAGCCAGGGCGATAGTGCTCATGATGCTGGCGGCAGCGGGCAACAGGTCTAGTGCGGCGGCCAGGCCGAGGGCGTAGGTGGCGAGGCACAGCAGTTTCAAAATCATCAACATGGTCGTAATCCTTAAGAGTGAGAGCCGCTGGGCGGCGAGTGTGGAACACTTTCCAACGATTGCAAAAACTCCAGCACGGCTGCGCCAAAGTGGTCATTGATATCGCCGGCTACCATGTGCCGGGCGTCGGCGATGTTAACGTAACGCGAACCAGGAACGCGTGCGATAAAGTCTTCGGCATCGGTTGTGCTGACCAGCTCGCTGGCGCCTCCGCGAACCAGCAGCACGGGCAAACGCAGCTTATCCGTCGCGGCGAGCAGTCGCGCGCTGATGGTCGGTGTCATGGATTTTTCATTGAAGCTGAGTAGTGCGGGGTCCCAGTGCCAGCGATAGCGACCATCTGCGTCAAGGCGCAGGTTCTTGGCCAGCCCGGCGAGCGAGCGTGGCTGTGGGCGATGTGGCAGGTAAGCGGCTACGGCCTCCCCCGCTTCTTCAATGCTGGCAAAGCCTTCTTGTGCATTGGCACCCATAAACTCCTGAATCTTTTCCACACCGGCATGCTGTACGGTAGGCGTCACATCGACCAGGATCAGGGCGGACAGAAATGATGGCCCCTCGCCTTCTGCGAGAAGAGCCGTGATGCCACCCAGCGAGGCGCCAATGACTGCGGGTGACTGCTTGAGCGGTGCAGCAATGGCGCGCAGATCTGAGACAAATCGATCAATAGCATAGTCACCATCCGGCGACCAGCCGCTCGCGCCGTGACCGCGTAAATCCGCTGCAATGGCGTAGTAACCAGTATCGGCGAGTGCACGCGCCGTATTTTTCCACGCATGATGTGTCTGTCCGCCACCGTGCAGCAGGATTACGGGGGCGTGCGCCGGGTTGCCCCATGCCTCAGCGACGAGTTGGATGCCGTCCGGGGTGGAAAAGCGCAACACGCTACTCACCATACAGTCCGTACGCTTCGCACGCTTTATTTGCTCAGAATGTGTATGGCGACGGCCGCTTCTTCGATGCCCTGCAACCCACCACCGTTTTCCTGAATGGCATGCTGGGCACCGACGACTTGGCGCGCGCCAGCCTCGCCACGCAATTGGGTGACCAGTTCGAAGAGTTGGCCAATGCCGGTTGCGCCCAAGGGATGTCCCTTCGATTCCAGACCGCCCGACGTGTTTATCGGTACGCGGCCGCCGAGTGTGAAGTCGCCACGTTCGGCACATGGCCCGCCCATACCGCGTGCGGCTAAACCGAGATTTTCCGCTTGAATGATCTCGCCCATTGCGGAGGCGTCGTGCACTTCGGCGACGTCAATGTCTTCAGGGCCGATACCGGCAAGCTCATAGGCGTGTTTGGCCGCTAGGGCGCCGACGTTCTTTTCTGGCTCATCCAGACGACGGTGGCCGAAACTGCGAATCACGCTGGCCGCGACCTTGATGCAGCGGCGCTTATCGGCACCGATGCGCTTTAGCCCTTCCTCAGTGCACAAAATGGCGGCCGCTGCGCCGTCGGAGAGCGGCGCGCACATTGGCAAGGTGATCGGATAAGTGATCGGCGGGGCCGCCAGCACTTCATCGATGGTGAATGGCTTGCGGAATTGTGAATACGGGTTGTGCACGGAGTGCTGGTGATTTTTGGCGCATACCGCTGCGATCTGGCGTTGTGTGGTGCCATAGGTTTTCATGTGCCAGCGACACATGGCGGCATAAATGGACATGAATTTACTGTACGGCTTGTCTGATTCCGAGCCCGGTGGTGGCACGACGCCTTCGCCCATTTTGGCGAGTGTCTGGTAGTTTTCTTCCGCGCGTGCCACATCCCAGCCCGCCTCAAAGATGGAGAATGCTTTCAGCTTGTCCGGGATGTTCATTTTCTCGGCGCCGAGCGCCAGTGCCACATCGGTCGTCCCGGCTTTGAGGCTTTGTACGGCCAGATTGAAAGCGGAACTCCCCGACGCACAGGCATTTTCGATGTTGTAGATCGGGATACCCGAGATACCGATTTTGCTGAATACCACCTGACCGGGAATGGCGATCTGTCCTTGCAACGGGCCGTTGGTCATGCCTGCATAAAACGCCGCGCCCAGGTCGTCAATGGTGCAGCCTGCGTCTTTGAGCGCGCCTTGCAAGGCTTCGCCCGCCATATCATCGAGACTGCGCTCCAGATGGCGACCGAATACAGTCATGGAAATACCCGCGATATAAATTGTGCTCATGATGATTAATCCCTTCAGCCGATAAGAGCAAAAATTACCTTGCGAGTGCCTTGAGTACTCGTACATAACGCGTCGGCAGTAGCCGGCTCAGCCAGTACAGCGTCGTCGATTTGTGTCCGGTTACGATGCGCATATCACCCCGCTCAACGCCGTTAATGATGTCGCGAGCACAATCTTCAGGTGGTGTTAGCAGCATCTTTTCGGCGGCATGATTGAAGGATTCCTCTTCCTTGCCGGACGCGGCGCAGCGGCGACCGGCTTTGTCGATCTGGGTTTTGATGCCGCCAGGGTGGACGCAAACCGCTTCAACTCCCGTGCCATCGAGCTCTGTCCAGAGGCACTCGGTTAGGCCACGCACGCCGAATTTCGAGATGTTGTAAGCGCCCTGTGTGGGGAAGCCGACCAGACCAAAGACGCTGGAAATATTGATGATGCAGCCTTCGCGCTGGTCCAACATCATGGGCAGGAACGCCTTGGTGCCGTAGATCACGCCCCAGAGGTTGATCCCCAGCTGCCATTCGATCTCTTCGATTGTGAGGTGCGCGATGGTGCCCACAACCGTGGCTCCGGCATTGTTAATGATGAAATGGGCCGTGCCAAAGTCACGTTTTACGTCTTCCGCATGAGCAAAAAATGCCTGCCGGTTCGAGACATCCAGGGCATAGGTTTTGACCTCTGAACCAGCCGGCAGCAGCTTTTGTGTTTCGGCTAAGCCCTGGGCGCTGACGTCGGAGAGTGCCAAGCGCGCGCCTTTGTTGGCAAGCTGGATGGCAAGCGCCCGACCAATGCCTGACCCTGCACCGGTGATGACGACAACTTTCTGCGTGAAGCGGCTCATGTGATGTCCTTTGATGGCTGAAGTGATTTGGGATTATTGGGACTGTGAGAATGTTTTGGTTTCTGTTAGTCCGCGCGCACCAGCGGCGGAATTGTCCAGTTACTGGTGTACGCAATCGGCTTGGGGCCGTACAAGCGCAGGATCAGTTGCAAGGGGCCATCCGGTGCGGGCAGCCAGTTTGCTTCCTGGTCGGCGCTTGGTGCATCTTTTTGGATATAGAGTGTGAGCGATCCATCGGCATTTTTGTGTAGCGATGGCAACATCAACGCGTTGATCAGATAGCGTTGTAAGGGGTTATCAACAAACCCGGCAGCGCTGTCATAAGCGGTCAATGACCAAAAGTTATCAACCGGTGGCAATTGCCCGGGGGCAAACGTCAGGGTGTAGCGATGCTTGCTGGTATCCAGCGGCTCACCGTCGGGCAACGTTTTGGCGGCTGGGTACAGCGCTTCCTTGGCGTTCAGGCCATAGGGGCCAAACTTGAAGATGGCGGCGCGTTTGACATAGTCACCCTGGTAATTGTCGTTATCGGTATCGAGTGTCAGTGCCGTCCAGTTCCAGCCATTGCGCACCGGACCAGCGTTGGCGATCACTTGTGCCAGGCGCTTTTCTGCGGCCATGGCTCCCATAGCCAGTTCACGCCGATATTTGCCGGCAAGGGCCAGGAATGTGGCGAAGTCGCCATTGCCGATGCCTATGCTGGCCAATTTGGCGCGGATTTCCCTGTCTTCAGGACGGGCGGCAACAAATTGCAGCGCGAAGTCGAGATAGCCAAAAAAGTTAATTTTGGCCAGGTCACGGTCAATCTTCGGGAACGTAATCGGCGCGGCTGCAGGAGGCGCCGGCCGGCCCAAAAAGGCTGACAGCGGTTTGACGGCTAACTGGGCTTGAATGGCATTGACGTTATCGGTGTCAGCGGTGTTGGTGACCTGCAGGCGAATTAAGGCTAAGGAAAACTGACTGGGCGCATGGAAAACCTGTGTGATCCCAGCCGGTGTTTTACCTTTCCAGTCCGGGCCAACCACCAGATAGTTGGCGGGCTTGCGCGGCACTTTGCGGCTGCTGACGATGGCGTAATTGCTGGCGAAGCTGTCAATCAGGGCCATCGAGTAGTAGCGCGGCGTAGCAATGGCGGGCGCTGAAATCACCACGGGCTCGGCGCGCAAGTCCAGCCAGGCGGTGCTGTAGATCGTGTCGTTATTGGGGTAGGGGATGCCCGTGTCCTTGGGCGTGTACAACTGCTTGTTCGAATAAAGTTGGTTGAACGGTGCTTTGAACTGTGGTGACTCGGTCGCAATCGCCCACGCGTACATGAGGGCGTAGTTGGCGACCATTGGCAGGCCGAATAGGGCGGCCTCTTCAGCAATAGCTTGAATACGAGAGGCCTCAGGGTCCGCAATGGAAATCGTGTCAGCGGTAGCGGCGGGCACCGGTGTTTCGGCGTGGGGGTGGCTACCCGTCACGACCAGTAGCGACAGCGCTAGCAAGCGTCGCATCATTGCCAAGATTGTCATGTTTCCTCCGTCTTATCAACCTTCCCGGCGGGGACGAGTTCGCCGGGTGGTGTGCATCGCCACTTCTGTGTTGGCTAGCTTTTATTGCTCCGCCATTATTGGCGAGGCTGGTGTGGGCATTGATAAAAACGTGCCTAATTTTGTTATAAAAATATCGTGGCAGCGTGGTGGGGTTTACGCGCAAAAGTCAGCCGCTGTGGGACGGCGCCAGGGGAACTGAGCTGGCCCTCACAACGTAGCTTAATGAGCAAACATCCCGATCTGGTGGCGATACATCCAGCCCACGGCTTTGTAAAACGTATTGGGCGCCATGCGCTTGGCTGTCCAGGCGAGTCGGTACAGGGGCTGGGGGATGGAATAGAGATTGCCGCGCTCCATATCCTTGATCGCGAAGGCGGCAACCGTTTCCGAGGTGTGTGTGGCTTTGTCAAAATCACGCTGGATGATGCGGCCGGTAACACTGACGTTGGCATCACGCCCATCTCGCGCCGCATTGTCCAGCAAGCTGGATTTGAATCCGGACGGGCAAAGCACGGTTATGCCGATGTTGCCGCCCGAGAGTTCAGCCGACATGGTTTCGGACAGCGCAACCACGCCGGCTTTGCTGACACTGTAATTGGCCATTTCCGGCATCGCCAGAAGGCCGGCAATGGAGGCGACGTTGAGGATGTAGCCGGATTTTTGCGCCAGCATATCCGGCACATAGGTACGACAGCCGTTGATCACCCCGTCGAGGTTGATCGAGAGCATTTTTTCCCAGGCATCGTCAGACATATCGACCATTTTGTTGGCATCAGCGACGCCAGCGTTATTGACCAGAATGTCGATGCCACCCCACGCTTTCTTGAGCTTGGCTCGCGCGCTTTCCCACTGTTTTTTGTCGCGGACTTCGAGTGCCAAACCGAGTCCTTTGCCGCCGCGTTGATTGACGCCCGCCACAGTTTGCTTCACTGCCTGAGGATCACGACCGGAGATCGCCACGTTCCAGCCGCGCTCGGCTAACGCATAAGCCAGCGCTTCGCCAAAGCCGCTGGTCGCACCGGTGATGAGAACGCGTTTTTTCGGGTATTTGTTTTCTAGCTTGCTCATTCTTGTCCTCGTTTGCGTGGTCGCTGTGTCAGGTACTACGCCGGGTAAAGCCTATATCTTGCGTTGGGTTTTATCCCAATACTGCTGGCGAATATCTTTCTTGAGCACCTTGCCTACCGGGCTGCGCGGTAGCGCTTCGACGAAATCAATGGTCTTCGGTGCTTTAACTGAGCCAAGCTTGTCCTTGCACAAGGCAATCAGTTCGTCTGCGGTAACGGTCTGACCCTTGTTCAATTCCACGACAGCCTTGACCGCTTCGCCCCATTTCTCGTCGGGTACGCCGATCACGGCGCAGTCCTGCACGGCCGGGTGGCTCCACAAGACCTGCTCGACCTCGCTCGGGTAAACGTTGAACCCCCCGGAGATGATCATGTCCTTCTTGCGGTCGGTGATGTGCAGGTAGCCGTCACGGTCGATATG
>CAZFSH010000067.1:0-11641 GCA_964521935.1 uncultured Propionivibrio sp. | reverse complement strand
GTCGCTGACGGTCTTGCCGCGCCATCTTCCTAACCTGACTAACCGGCGCGACAACAATTAGGCAGAGGTCGTATCGAGAATCCCCATGATCCGCGCCCGATCAAGTAAGTGCTTGCGGGTACCGGCATTAAGTTTGCCGAACAGGTTTTTCAGGTGCCATTTCACTGTTTCGTCGCTGACGCCCATTGCGAGCGCAATCTGCTTGTTCGACATATTGCCAGCCAGCAATTGCAGCACTTCCCGCTCTTTCGGAGATAGTAAGGAACTGCTGGCAACGCGCGCGCGTACGCCACCGGTCTTTTGCAGAAAAGGCAAATTCTGTTCGCGCATTTCGCCATTAGCGGTGCTAGTCGTATTAGCGGCATTAGCATCGTTGGGCAAGGGTTTCCCCGTTTCGACCTGCCGCGCCCAAGCCAGCAAATCGGGGTGGGTGTCGGCAAGAATCCGTTTGAAGCCCCAGGTTCTGGACATGCTCAACGCCTCTTCCAACAGCAAGGTCCCATCTTCGCCACAACGCTTTTTTGCCAGCGCGCGGAGCAGATAAATTTGCATAGCCTCACGACCACGCCGCAAGCGTTCCCCCTCCGGGGCAAGCCGATTTAATTGTGTCAGCGCAGCCGACCAATCTTGCCGCGAAATCGACGAATACACATGGGCAATACCAATCTGCAGCTTGACCACCGGCTCAAACAAACCCAGACGACGTTCATCCAGCGACTCGATGACACCATCGAGTGCGCGAACTACTACAGCACAAATATCACTACGGCCACGAAATGCGTGCAGGCGAATACGCTCTCCCAGTGCCGCAATACATAAGCGGGGGATGCCTCGCGTGCTGCCTAGGGCGAATAGGTAATCGAGTAGATCGAAAGCACGTTGTTCTTCGTTGGCCAGTACCGCCAGGCGCGTCGCGGTGAGGTAACCCAGAATGATGGCATCGGGGGGCGTGCGACGTTCCAACACATCAAGTCGGTCCACCAGCAGTTCGCTAGCCGCATCGGTCTGATCGCTGTCCCAATAAGCCGTGGCCAGCAAGGCCGCTAACATGACCGCTACAGGGCTGCGCCGACCCGCTTCGTTTTCAGCCAGGCTTAAGCCATCGTGCAGGGCTTTCGCGGCCAGCCCGATCTGCCCTTCCCACAAGTAACTAAAGCCAATAATCCAGTCGCGCCAACCAAGCGAATACCGGCCAGCACTCAAGTCATTGTCGGGAAATTCTCTGTAGACAATGCGGGCCTTCTCCGGCGCCCCCCGGTAAAGCATCATGATCGCTTGCTGATTCAGCCCGACCAGATGAATTAACGCAGTGTGCCTGGCAGCGCTCTTGCCCCACTTCGCGGGCACGGTGCTCAAGGTATCGATATCATCAGCAAAGAGTGCCGCGGTGCCACAAATCTGCGCACTTTCGCAGCGATCACTCTCCGCAGCCGAATCGTCGTTGATGATGGAACCGACGAGTTTTTCCGCTTCGTTATGGCGCTCACTTAAGGCCAGCATCCACCCCATCGTCAGCCGTAGCTTGGTGCGTCGTTCGATCTCTGCAGGCGGCAAACGCTCGAGCCAGTCGGCAACACGCACCACCTGCCCGGTGTTCATTAAGTCATGCAGTGAATATTCGATCAGTTTGTAAGCCCGGTCTTCCAAACCGGCATTGAGCAAATGACGCGCAGCAGCCTCGCACAAGGCATGCTGAATTAGCCACTCTCCGGCACGGGAACGATAGTTCCGTCGATCTGCCTCGGGCAAACGCTCAAAGTGTTCGCGCAGAAACTCCTGCGCCAGCGGATGAATGCGCAGCCAATCGCTGTTAACCCCCTCCGAAAAGATCGGAGTGAGATCACGCAGTGTGCGCAACATTGCAGCACTATCCGTTCGTGCGGTAATCGCGTCACAAAATGACGGCGACAAGGCGTCGACAAATGACACACTGACCAGAAACTGCACCAGATCGGCGGGTAACTGCTCCAGCAGACAATCGACAAAGTAACGCTGAATATCGCTGTGTTGTACGGAGAACCCAGCAATCGCATCGCGCAGACTTGAAGCACGCTCGATGCTCGATACCGCGAGTTGCAGACCCAATGGCCAGCCCTCGGTTAACTCGAATAAACGAACGCAGGACTCTGGATCGATGCGCGGACCGAAACGTGCTTTTAACAATGCGACGGTTTCGGCTTGATCAAAACGCAAGTCCTTGGCCGACAGGGCAACAAAACTGCCACGCGCTGGCAATTCAGAAATCGGCAAGGCAATGGGCTTGCGCGAAGACAATACTATCCGCAGATTAGCCGGTGCATTGAGTAACAAATAAATGAGCGCCGAACTGACGGTCGACTCAGGCAAGGTATGTACGTCATCAAGGATCAGTAGCGTATCGCTGGCCAACTCTGCGACGGCCGCGAGCCATGCCGTAACCCCCGCCAGCTCTCCCTGATCAAACTCGGCTGCACGCAAGCATTCCGGCCCGAAGTGAGCTCGACCACTGGCAGAGCGCATGCCAGCGGTCAAACCGCACACAAGACGATTATCGTTATCCCGGCTATCCAACGTCAGCCAGATAACAATAGCACCGGCTTGCAAGGCCTCTTTCCGCCATTGCGCCAGTAATGACGTTTTACCGGAGCCTGCGGGTGTCTGCAGCGCGATCACCGCTTTATCCGCAAATTCAGGACGAGTGCTACTCAGTCGCGTTCGCTCCAATACGGTTTTGGCGATGCGCGGCGGGGTGATTTTCAGAATGAGCTGAGGATCGGTGGCGACCAACGCCATCGTGCAGTGCCTCCAGAAAGTTGGCCACCTTCGCTAAGAGCATCAGGAACGTGTGGGCTAGCGCACCAATATACCAAACCACGCTGGCCACGACACCACGGTCTTGATTGCCCTCAGTATCACTATCCCGCCGTCCCACAGCGGCTGACTTTTGCCCGCGCCATTTGGCCAATAAAAAAGCCTCAATGCGTAAATATCATTGAGGCTTTGCGCTGCCGTGCACTACGGCTGAGGTCGCTGGCGATCAGACGGGTACGTCAGTCGCCGTTGTGGGGGACGTCGTCGGTACCGCATTTGGCGTAACGACTACGTTGACCGTTGGCTGACTTGGCTTGCTCGTTTTTCGCGCAGTAACCGGACGTTTGCTGAGCGGTTTCTTCGCCAGCACCAGCTTTTCAACCTCGGCGCCGAGTTTGCTAACGCGCCGTGACAGGGTGTCAACATCCTTTTTGGTCGCCACGCCTGCACGACTCAAGACCTGCGCAGCGCGACCTTCGACGACGTGGCCGAGCTTGCTAAAACGTTCAACCAGCTTGTCTGTCACCTCAATCACGCCAGCATCAACCATCCTGTCTTTAACCAACTCAGCCGCTTCAGTGGCTTTGTCCTGCGCCTTAGCCACCGCTCCCAGACCGGCCCGCCACACCTCTTGCGCCGAATTGCGCATTGCGCTTAACGGCGTTTTGCGAGTCGCCAAGCGACTCTTCTGGGCTTGTTTAGTCGTTTTGGCTGGCTTGCCGGATTTCGTACTGGCCATAAAAACTCCTGAAGTTTGTCTAAGGATGATGAAACGACGCCAGAAAAATCAGATGGCCGTCTTGCGGGCCGCTGATTTGCGCGGCACTGCCGTAGTGCTCGACTTTGTTGCTGCACCGGTTGCCGCGCCGGATTGCTGGCGCACCAGCTTGGTCAGCGCATCCAGACGCTTGTTCAGGTCAGCCAATTCGCTGCGTGTCGGCACGCCCAAGGTGGCCAGAGCACGTTCAACACGCTTCTCGAACACTTGCTCGAGTTTGTCCCACGTATCCGTCGCACGAGAAGTGACATCGGTCACACTCGGTGCATTGCGGGTTTTCTTGTGAATGTTTTCGCGCAGCGATTCACCTTCACGCACCAGCGCATCGAACACGCGATTGCTTTGCTGATGGGCACGGGTGATGGCACCGACACCTGCAGACCAGATCTGCTGCGCGGATTCCTTGATAGCCGCCGGTAGCGGGCCTTCGTTTGTCTTGGCGGCGGTCTTGGCTTTTTTTGTCATGGTATTCTCCGAACGCCTACCCAAAGAGCGGTTCTCAACCTTGAGAACCCAGGCCCGGCAAGCGCTTGTAATATTTGATGGCGCGGAGTTTATTGAGTGCGTTTAGAGAACACACACTAAAGTCTCGGGCATACTAAATCTCAATTTAGCTGCGCGCCGTCCCACAGTGACTGACTTTTCCAGCAATGAACGCACCCTCTTTTTTCACTATTTCGACCAGCGATCAGCACCAGTTTCAGGCACGTATTTTCGACGTTGCCGATCCGAATGCCCCCACCCTAGTATTCCTCTCCGCCATGGGCACACCGGCGCGGGTTTACCAACGTTATGGGCAGGCGATGGCCGAGCAAGGTATTCGGGTTATTACACCGGACTGGCGCGGCATTGGTAGCAGCTCATTACGGGCCAGTCGCCGGCAAAATTTTGCCTACCGGCACCTCGTCGAGATTGATCTGGCGGCCTTGCTGGCGCAAGTGTCACAACACTACCCCGACTCATCAATCTGGTTGGGCGGACATAGTCTGGGTGGCCAGCTCAGCGTCTTGGGCGCCGCTATCCACACCCACGTCAGCGGCATAGTGTTAATTGCCAGCGGTAGCGTACACCTGCAAGCCTATGCACCCAAATTGCGCCTCGGTATTCGCACATTGGTGGCACTTTCCCGAATCACCGGCTCGGTCTTGGGCTATTTTCCCGGCAGCCATATTGGCTTTGCCGGGCGCGAAGCGCGTGGCGTCATGCTTGACTGGGGTCATGTTGCGCACCACGGAAACTATCGTCCACATGGCTCGTCTGTCGACTATGAACAAGCGCTCAGGCAACTGAACATCCCTATCCTAGCGCTCAACTTCGAGGCCGACACTTGGTCGCCCGCTCGGTCTGCCAGCGCGTTGCTGGAAAAGCTGCCGTACAGCAAAGCAACGCAGTGGCTGTGGACCAAAACCGAGACGAATAACGAAGCGCTTGATCATTTTTCCTGGACTAAACAACCCGCGCTACTTGCCCCACAGCTTGCTCGCTATATCCAACAGCACACCCCTATCCCGACATAACGGAGATACCCATGAGCGTCTTGCAATCCTTCACTGACCCGCAACCGGAACCCAGCTTTGATTACCCGAAGCCCGAGCGCTTGATCGCGGGCAACCCCCAGCGCACAACCTGGAACCGCTATGAAAACAAGGGCGTATTCATGGGGGAATGGGCCTGTGAAGTCGGGCACTGGCGCATCGCGTTTGGCGACGATGAGCACGAATATTTCCAGGTCATCAGCGGACGCTGCCGCATCCATGACGAGCGTAACACTGATGGTAAGTTCCGGGAATATGGCCCCGGCGATGGCTGCATGATCGGACCTGGGTTCAGCGGCAGCTTTGAGGTGCTGGAGCCGCTGCTCAAACGCTACATGATTGTTGACCGGAGCACGTCATGATTGCCCTCCGTAATGGTGCGCCCTATTCATAGACCCTCAAGATCACGATCCCAGTAGGGCGTATCGTTACTGCTTGATCCAGTAGTAAGTTGCTGCGCGAGAAAATCGACAAAATTGCGTACCCGCTGCGGCACATAGCGATTACCCGGAAACACCGCATAAATGGCAATTTCGGGTACCGCAAATTGACGCAGAATCGGCTTGAGCTGGCCACTCCGAATGGCCTCTGCCGCCAGAAAGGTCGGCTGACAGGCAATACCAAGACCGCGGATCGCGGCATCTTGCAAGGCATCACCACTGTTGGCTGACAAGCGTCCGTCGGCATCAATCGTCTGCAACTCGCCGTCGATGACAAACTGCCACCCCGAACGCATGGCAAGCGAATACCCCAGACACTCATGATTGCGTAGCTCGTTCGGATGCTGCGGTTCGCCATGGGCAGCCAGATAGGCCGGCGCAGCCACCACCGCAAAGCGACACGCGCAGATGCGCCGCGCTACCTGAGTTTCTGCCAACTGGCCGGTAATGCGTATGCCCAGGTCGTAGCCTTCTTCGATCAGATCAACGCGCCGGTCGCTGAAATCCATGTCGATGGCAATCTGCGGGTTCGCTTGGGAAAACTGTGCGACCAATGGCATTAAATGCCGCATCGCAAAACTCATGGGAACCGTCGCGCGGATCAATCCCTGTGCCGCTGCCCTGCCCTCACCCAACTCCGCTTCGGCACGGCTAACGCGATCGAGAATTTCCCGACACTGCGCCAGATAAATACTACCTTCCTGGGTGAGTGACAGCCTCCGCGTACTGCGAGCAATCAGTTTGACGCCCAAATGCCCTTCCAGCGCCGCGATCTGGCGTGTCACCGCCGAACGCGCCACGTTCAGCTGATCCGCTACGGCCGTAAAACTTCCGGCTTCGGCCACTCTGACGAAGGTTTCCATCGCTGCCAAGCGGTCCATGGGCTGTCCTTGTGGGATGACTAACGGGGATGACTGACAAATTTGTATCCGCGCATTTTAGGCAGAGCAGCCTGCTTTTCGCACCGTACAATCTCGGCCATTGATGATCTGCTTTCCAACGGAGCCTACTATGAAACGTCTGCTTACCCTCGCCTTGTTTATTGGCACCTTCGCCCAACAACTGTTCGCCGCCGATTTGCAAGTGGGCAAGGAATACACGCTGATCGAGCCACCGGTTGCCTCCACAGCACCCGCCGGAAAAATTGAAGTCATCGAATTTTTCTCCTATGGCTGCCCGCACTGCCGCGACTTCAACCCACTGGTGAGCACATGGGTGGGCAAGCAGCCGAAGGATGTGAGCTTCCGCAAGGTACCCATCTCGTTTGGTCGCCCCGCATGGGCACGCTTGGCGAGTATTTATTACGCACTGGAATCCACTGGCGACCTGGGCAAACTGGAAAACGCGGTGTTCAAAGCCATTCATGACGAGCGCGTTAACTTCAACAGCGACGAATCAATAGCCACTTGGGCTGGCAGCAAAGGTGCTGATGCGCAAAAAGTGGCCAATGCCATCGCCTCATTCGGTATGCAAAGCCAGATTCGCCGTGGCGATCAGGAAGCACAAAACGCCAAGATCAGTGGCGTCCCAGCCATCGTTGTTGCTGGCAAATATCTGGTCAACAACGCCGCAGCCAACGGCTATGACGATCTGCTGCGCATCACCGATGCGCTGATTGCCAAGGCTCGTCAAGAGCGCGCAGGCAAATAACTAATGGGCTGGCTATCGATACGGCTGGCGTGCATGGAGCGACGCCAGATCCTTTTAGCGATTGGCCTCACCGGATTAGCCCTTGTAGCTGGCGGTGTCGTGCTGGCGCGCACCATGAACCTGGCCGCATGTCCATTGTGTATCGTGCAGCGCATGTTGTTTTTGAGCTTGATGGTTGAATCCTTGCTGTGCTGGCATTGGGCTAATCGTTCCGCTGGGCGATGGGCCAGCCTTCTGGTTGCTGGCACAGCCGCCACCGGCGCCTTCGTCGCCGGTTACCAAACCTGGCTACAGCGTTTTGCGACGGGAGTGAGTTGTACGGCGGATCAGCCGTGGTGGGAACAACTGGTGAATTGGGCTGGCACCCAAGTCCCTTGGTTGTTTGAAGCCACCGGCTTGTGCAGCGAAGCCGGCTGGAAGTTCCTTAGCCTGTCTATCGCGGAATGGTCGCTGATCGTGTTCAGCAGCATGACGGCGCTGGCGCTAAGCAGTCTGCGCCAGAGTCATCACGCTGGCTAAATAAAACACTAGGCGCCCAGCCTGCGAGGCTGAGCGCTTAGTGTCTAGCAAACTCACCAACTTACCCTGACTTACGCTGACTTATCAGCTCCCTCGTCCGGCGTTTTACCCTTATTACGAATAGCGCGCCTGGGGCTACCCAGCATGGCCAGATCAACCGCTGCTTCGAAGGCCGAGGCCGTAAATTGCAGCACCAGCTTGAACTCATCGTCTTTCAGTTGGCGAGCGGCATCATAGGAGCGATAGATATTCATGAACTCGCGCTCACGGCCGACGTTCAAGGCTAACTTACCGATGCCCAACTGTTCGATGATTTTCCATAAGCCCGGGTTGTAGAAACGGGTCAGGTTCATCACAAACGGCAAGGGATCATTGCGTGCCAGCAAGGAAGCCAGGCGCAAGATAACCTCAAAAGGCAAGGCGACCCGGCCACTTTCGGCGAGATCCAACAGATTCGTATCGCTAAAGTCGAGCGCCGCAGAAACATCGGATGCCGTCAGACCGGCGGTTTCGCGCGCATCACGCAGCACGGCACCGGCTTTTTCCAGTGCAGCGCGGCGTGTCGGTTCCTTGACCAGCGGTGCCGTTGCGCCAACCGCCATTTCGGCTGCGGTACCTGCCCATTCCATGACGTTCTCCGCCATGTTACGAACCTGCGAGGTCAAACGCCCAGGCGCGAGACTGGCCAAACCTGAGAGAAAGTTTTCGGCACTGGCAATAGTGCTCGCGCGCGGCAGAACACTATTGATACCACCGCTCTTGTTCCCTGTCTTGGGTTTCGCTGCCCGCTCGGCGGGCTCGGTATCTGGACGCAGCGGCGTAAAACCAGCGCTGCTCATACGCGGGGGCGTTGTGCGTGCAAAGCTTGGTGGCGGAGTGACTACCGCCGGGTCTGCCATTTTTTTTGCCGAAGATTTGCCTGCCGTCGAGCGAGCGGCGGTTTTTTTCTTCGCCGGAGAACGCTTTTTCCTGGCTGCTGCCAGTGCCGATTTATTGTCTTCCATAACTACTCCTCCCGACGTGGTTTTGTCTGGCAAGCTTACTCTGTCTCACCCTGATCGGGTAAAAGTCAGTCGCTGTGGCACGGCGGTATGGAGCACGGTGGAAAGCGACTTGGGCAAGGAGTTGCTGCTCAGAACAAGCTATTCACGACAAAGCGATCGCGCGCCGCCAAGCGCGACAGCCCTTGGCTTACTTCACCCGATGCGCCCCACTTCATGATGTGGGCCAAAAAAGTCGTCATGGCTTGGCTCAGTGAATAGCCGCATTCGGCCCACTGGCTGCGAAACTCTGAAAAGCTGATGGTTTTGGCGGACAAACGCCCGCCTTTCATGGGCACGAGCGTGACTTTATCGCCCGTATTGCGAATGACGATGGCAGTTATCCGCTGATCATTGGTCACAACCACGATAGTCCCCCATAAATGCTTGCACCGCCCGTGCGAATGCCTTCATGGGGTTTATCGGCAAAATAGTGCTCAGCTTTAGCTTAAATTACCTCATCTAACTCACTGTTTTACTGTAACTATCCAAATCAGGATAACGCGTTTTTGATCTGCTCCAAGGTGGTCGGATCATCAATCGTGGTCAGATCACCCGGATCACGGCCTTCTGCCAGCGCCTGAATCGAACGACGCAGCATCTTGCCGGAACGCGTTTTGGGCAAGCCGGTCACGAAATGCACACGTTTAGGGCGTGCGATCGCACCAAGCAGGTCATCAACCGTCTTCTTGACCTCCGCCTCCAGCGCCGTCCGCAGCTCGGCGGTCGCAACACGGGCCGCATCCTTAACCACCGCAAAGGCGATAGGCTCCTGACCTTTCAGCTGGTCATTCACCCCAACGACGGCCACTTCAGCAATCGCGGAATGCGCCTGCACAGCCTCTTCAATTTCACGGGTGCCCAGGCGGTGCCCGGCCACATTGATCACGTCATCAGTACGGCCAAGGATGAAGTGATACCCCTCGTCATCCTTGATACCCCAGTCAAAACTGGAATACACCTGCGGTTCTTTGAACAAGCTGAAGTAGGTTTTAACGAATCGATCATCGTCACCCCAAATCGTCGACAGACAACCCGGTGGCAAAGGCGGCACGATGCCCACGATACCTTTTTCGTTGGCATTACATTCAGTGCCATCTTCGCGGAAGATGCGCAAATCGTAGCCATAGACCGGGAAACTTGGCGTACCAAACTTGATTTTGGTGTCTTCAACGCCGCGCACCGTCGACAGAATCGGCCAGCCGGTTTCGGTCTGCCAATAGTTGTCGATGACGGGCAGTTTCAATTCGCCCATGATCCACTCGTGCGTGGGCTGATCAAGCGGCTCGCCGGCGAGGAACAAGTGCTTCAGACTCGACAGATCGTATTGATGCAGGAAAGCCGCATCATGCTTCTTGAGCACACGGATCGCGGTGGGGGCGGAAAACATGACGCTGACTTTGTATTTTTCGACAATCTGCCACCAGATGCCGGCGTCAGGCCGAACCGGCGTTCCTTCATACATGATGGTCGCCATGCCACCGATCAAGGGGCCATAAATGATGTAGCTGTGCCCCACCACCCAGCCAATATCGGAGGTGGAAAACATGGTTTCGCCGGCACCGCCGAGAAAAATATGCTTCATCGAGGCCGCCAGCGCCACGGCATAACCGCCGGTATCGCGCTGAACGCCTTTGGGCTTACCGGTGGTACCGGAGGTGTACAGAATGTAGGACGGCTCCGACGACTCCAGCCACACGCAGGGCACATCAGCCTCCATGTGCTGGGCTCGCAGCGTCGCGTAATCCACATCACGACCCTCAACGCGCGGCCAGTTAGCATCCAGCTGACGATCAACCATGAGAATTTTCTGTGGCGGGAACTCGGCCAAGCGGCAAGCTTCGTCGAGCAGATTTTTATAGGGCACGGCCTTGCCGCCACGCATACCGGCATCAGCCGACACAATCAGTTTTGGCTTGGCATCGTCAATACGGGTGGCCAGCGAACCCGAGGCAAAACCACCGAACACCACCGAATGGATGGCACCGATGCGTGCGCACGCCAGAATGGCAAAGGTCGCCTCGGCGATCATGGGCATGTAAACCAGCACGCGGTCGCCCTTGGTGACCCCCAACGACTGCATGATTGCCGCCATGCGCATGACTTCGCTTTTCAGCTCGGCGAAGCTGTACACCTTCTCTTCATTGGTTTCGGTGGAAATGTAAACCAGCGCGCGGTCGTTCGGTCGCGTCGCGGCATGCCGATCGACGGCGTTGTGACACAGGTTGGTCGTACCGCCAGTGAACCACTTGGTAAACGGCGGCCGGGAAAAGTCACAAATCTGCGTTGGCTGTTCCTGCCAATCAATCAGCTTCGCCTGCTCACCCCAGAACGCATCGCGCTCGGTAATCGAACGACGGTGAAAGTCAGCGTATTTTTCCGGGTTACCCATGACAGTATCTCCTCAGCTATAGGGGTGGCTTTAATTTCAACTGGGTCTGACTATAGTCAGCGGCACCTTACAAAGCGCTTGCATCTTCATGATTGAAATGATTTTTCTGTGGTTATAATGCGCGCCGATGCGATTCAAGACAATTACCCAAGCAGCCGCTCTGGCTGCCACGTGCCTGCTGTTGTCCGGTATTACCGGTATGGCCCAAGCCGATGAAGCCTCCACTGACGCCAGCGTGACCGCTGACGTTAGCGAGACGCCGTCGTTTTTCAATCGGGCCAACAACCTTGTGCAAAACACGCTTGGGGAAGCCTTGGCGATGTTAGGCGTGCCCTACCGGCGAGGCGGCACTAACCCACAGTCTGGGTTTGATTGCTCCGGCTTTGTCAGCCATGTGTTTCAGCAAAGTGTTGGGCTGGTGCTCCCGCACAACGCCAAAGCCATGAGTAACACCGGCGAAAAGGTGGATAAGCAGTCGCTGCAACCGGGAGACTTGG
>CAZFSH010000066.1:0-11791 GCA_964521935.1 uncultured Propionivibrio sp. | reverse complement strand
CTGCTGGCGCCTTGCGCGCCGATCTGGAAATTATTTAGGGCGTGTTCTCAATTAGGCGGCGAGAGGCGTTGGGAGGCAAAAGCGATGGATGCAAGGCGCAGCGCGCCGCCCATAGTCCATCTATGGGCAAGTGCTGCAACGCCGCAGACGCGCTTTTGCCTCCCAACCCTTCGGGAAGGTCCGGGCCTAGAAAAATCGCGGGCACATGGCGGCGTTGCTCGTCACTTGTTTGGCATGGCCAAACGGCGCTCCTCACGCCTTGCCCTGTACCCGGAAAAGCGCCTTCGCCCTCGTCGCCTAATTGAGAACACGCCCTAACGCCTATTCGGCAGAATTTGCCTGTGCTTTGCCGCGCTACTCCAGTGATTGCCGGTAGCGCTGCAATGGCACTCTGCTCACTATGAGCATTCCTGTCCTTCCTGCCAGTGACACTGGCGTTGTTAATGCGCTCGATCCGCGAGGCATGCGCAACATCGAACGTTTGGCCAAATCCAATGACCCCAAGGCATTGAAGGCGGCGGCGCAACAATTCGAGGCCGTTTTTTTGCAGATGGTCTTGAAGTCCATGCGTGACGCGACGCCCAAAGAGGGCCTGTTTGATAACGACCAGTCGCGCATGTATGAGTCGTTTCTGGATCAGCAGCTTTCCCAGGTGATGGCCAGCAAACGTGGCGTTGGTTTGGCCCAGGTCATCGAGCGGCAGCTGCAGCGCATCGCCGTTTCTAGCGAGCAAGGTGATCTGCCGGAGAGTTTTCCCCTTACGCCGCCCGCCAAATCGTACCCGCTTCCGGGAGCTGGCGCGGCCAGCGCCGTGCCACAGCGGCTGACTTTTCCCGAGCCAGCGAATAGCGGTGAACCCCGCGACTTCGTCAGCCGGCTATGGCCGGCAGCGGTTGATGCCAGCGCTCAGACAGGCGTGCCGCCCCAATTCATGCTGGCACAAGCCGCGCTGGAAACCGGCTGGGGTCGCAGTGAGCCGCGGCGTGCTGATGGCAGTCCCAGCTTCAATCTGTTTGGCATTAAAGCCGGTGCCACTTGGACGGGGCCGACGGTGGAAGCCAGTACGCTGGAAGTGGTGGAGGGGATCGCACAGCGTCGTACCGAGCGTTTCCGCGCTTACGGCTCGTATGAGGAGTCGTTTGCCGACTATGCGCGCTTGCTCTCGGGCAACCCGCGCTACGCCGCTGTTGTCGGGTCGGATGATATCAACACGTTTGCCAATGGCCTGCAACGCGCAGGCTACGCGACCGACCCCCTCTATGCGAAGAAGCTGACCCAGACCGCGAGTAGCGTCAGCCGAGTGCTCGCAGGCAGTTAGTCGGCGTGATCGAGAATACGCCCTAAAGATTGATCCCAGTCCGCTGCCTGACAAGGTGGCACGCTGCTTGCTGAAACAAGGGTGTCGCAACGGTTTACCACGGTGCGGCACCTTTTGATTTCTGGCAAGGCGGATTGACCATGGGCGTTCTTGATATCGGGATTACCGGGCTGCGGGTGGCGGACTTTGGTCTGCAAGCCACCAGCCACAACATCTCCAATTCGTCGACACCGGGCTACAGCCGTCAGGAAATCAAACAGACGACCAACAGCCCCAACCTGACCAGCTATGGTTATTTCGGTCAGGGGGCCAATGTCACGACCGTGCGCCGGGTGTATAGCGAATACCTGAACAACCAGGTCTTGGGTGCTGAAACCAACGTTGGTGAGCTGGATTCCTATTTAGCGCTATCGAATCAAATCGACAATTTGCTGGCAGACCCCAATGCCGGTCTCGCCCCCGCGATGTCGACGTTTTTTCAGGCAACGCAGCAAATGGCGGCTGACCCCTCATCAGTCCCGGCCCGGCAATCCTTGCTGTCTTCTTCACAGGCACTGGTGTCGCGCTTTCAGGCGCTGGATCAGCGTATGGGCGAGATTCGCGATGGCGTTAACTCTCAGCTGATCAGCGAGGTGACGACGATCAATGCCTACGCCACCCAACTCGCCGAGCTAAACGAGCGCATCGTGCGTGCCAGTGCGATTTCCCAAGGCAATCCGCCGAACGACTTGATGGACCAGCGCGATCAGTTGATTCGCGACCTGAATAAGGAAGTGAAGGTTTCGACGATTACCCAGAACGATGGCAGCATCAATTTGTTCATTGGGAGTGGGCAACCGCTGGTGGTGGGAACCTTGCAGTACAAGCTGGCGGCAGGTGCGGTGTCGACCGAAGATCCGGAACGCATCACGGTGAGTTTGACGGCCCCCAACGGCGCGACCATCGATATGCCTGAAGAATTTCTCGAAGGCGGCACGCTGGGTGGCATTTTGCGCTTTCGTACCGAGACGCTCGATGCCGCGCAAAATGGTCTGGGCAAAATTGCCACCGCGGTGGCATTGAATTTCAATGGGCAACACCGCTTGGGCATTGACCTGTCCGGTGAGCGTGGCCTGAATTTTTTCAGTACGCCTCAGCCTACGGTATTGGCTAATTCCAGTAATGCCGGCTCGGCAACGGTGGCAGCGAAAATTGTCCAAAGCGACTACTCATTGAGTTACGCGCAAGCCACTGACACCTGGACTTTGACTCGATTGTCCGGCGACTTATTTACCGCCGGCGACAAGACGCGAACCTTCACCAGTGACAAATTTCCGATCGTCGTCGACGGCATGCGCTTGTCCGACCTGCGGGGTACCGCACAGGATGGCGATCGTTACCTGATCAAGCCTGGCAACGCCGCCGAGGCGCGTGTGATCGCGGACTCGGATAACGCCGGCAACGCCAAGTTTGACTCATCGGCCTCGAATATACAGTCGCTGCCCGCAGTCGCCAGCGACTACCGGCTCTCGGTCACTACTGGCGGCGCTTTGCAAATGGTGCGCTTGGTTGATGGGCAAAGCTGGTTCGCTAGCAGCATGGCCGATTTGCAAAAACAGCTAGCCGCTGATCCGCAAGGCTTTGTCCTTGATATGAAGGGCTTTCCCAAGCCCGGCGATAGCTTTCTGATCGAACCCACCCGCCAGGCGGTACGCAATATGGCGGTAAATCTGGGTGATCCGCTCAAGATTGCCGCCGCGGCGCCGTTTCGTACTTCAGCCGCCTTGGCCAACAAGGGCTCTGGTGCGATCGATCTGGGCAGCGTCATGGCCTATGACCCCGCTGGTCTGCCTTTGGCCAACACGCTGACCGTCAGTTATCAGCAAGATGTTGCCGGAAACCCGATTTTGATTATTAGCGACGCGTTTGGTGCCGTGTCGAAAGATATTCCTTTCATTCCCGGGCAACCGAATCAGATCAATTTTCGCGGTATGCGTTTTACCGTCTCGGGCGTACCGGCCTTGAACGACAGTTTCACTATTGAAAAAAACTTGAATGGCGTTTCCGACAACCGCAATGCCCTGGCGCTCGGCGGCTTACAAACCGCTTCAACGCTGAATGGCGCGACGGGCACCTTTGCCGCCGGCTATTCACAGGTGGTCAGCTTCGTTGGGAACCGTACGCGCGAAATCTCTGTCACCGGCAAGGCGCAACAGGCACTCGCTGACCAGGCAGAAAATTCGCGACTGGAACTCTCTGGTGTCAATCTTGACGAGGAAGCTGCCAATTTGTTGCGCTATCAGCAAGCCTACCAGGCGTCGGCAAAGGTGATTGAGGTGGCGGGAAAAATTTTCGACGAGCTGGTCAGGCTCGGTTCGTAAGCGGAGAAAACCATGCGTATTAGCACCAGTCAGCTTTTTGATTCGGGCGTTCGCCAAGTTAATAATCAGGCGATTGATATGCTGCGCATCCAGCAGCAAATCTCCACCGGCCGACGCATCGTTAACCCCTCGGATGATCCGGTCGCGGCCGCGCGTGTCATGGAGTTGACGCAAGCCAGTGACGTGATCGCCCAGTTCAGCCGCAACCGCGACAATGCGCAGTCGACTTTGCAGCTGCAAGAGTCCAATCTGAGCAGCGTCGGCGACCTGGTGACGCGTGTCCGCGAGCTGGCGGTACAACTGGGTAATGGTTCACTGACGCGGGAAAACCGGACACAAATTACCCATGAGCTGCGTGCGCGTTACGATGAGCTGCTGGGTTACGCCAACGCCCGTGATGGCAACGGCAAGTATGTGTTTTCCGGCTATATGGGCGATACCCGGCCATTCGCGGGATCAGTAGAAACAGGAGTTGATTATTTTGGCGATGATGGCCAGCGCTTGCTGCAAGTGTCGCCATCGCGGGTCATTGAGGTCAGCGATTCAGGGCGGTCGATTTTTCAGCGCATTCGTAACGGCAATGGTAGTTTTGTCACGGGTGTTGGCATTCCCGCTGCGCCTGACCCTAATGATCCGAGTGTCCAACTCCCGGCCATTTTGAACCGGGGAACCGGTGTGGTCGATGGTGGCGCCGTGACTGATCCGGCTAAATGGGCTGCGAGCCCCTATCAAAATCTGCGCGTGCAGTTCAGCGTTGATATGAGCCAAAATCCACCGGTCACCTATTACGACATTGTGCAGCCGGACCCTAACGACCCGCAGAACCGCAATGCCGGTTTGTCCTTGCTGACCGGTAACGCTCTGGATGGGACGACGCCGACACCTTTCAACGAGCAGCGTGTGTACAAGGCCGGTCAAGCGATTGATTTGACCAAGCTGACTGATGATCCCTTGAATCCGGGTCAGGTCAGCTTGGGTGCCAATATCATTGTTGATGGCGACCCGATTCTGCGTGATCCGATCAGTGGCCGTCCGCTTGATGCGACGACGGGGTTGCCGGTTAGCGATCCAGTGCCTGCTGACTTTACTGGCACGGGTGACGTGTTCACCATTCAGCCGGCGTCGACGCAGGATATTTTCGACACGATTCGCAACTTGATTCTGGATTCGGAAAAGCCGACCGGTACCTCGACCACCCAAGCCCTGCTGACCAATAATCTTGGTTTTGCCTTGACCAATCTTGATCAGGTAGAGCAAAACCTGCTGAAAGTTCGCAGCTTGATAGGTTCGCGTTTGAACGAAGTGGATAGTTTGCAAAATCTCAATGAGGATTTGCAAATTCAGTATCAGCAAACCATTTCCGGCTTGCAGGATCTTGATTACGCCAAGGCGATCAGCGACTTCACTCGCAAGCAGACTGATCTGCAGGCCGCCCAGCAGACTTTCTCAAAAATCTCGCAACTTTCCTTGTTTAACTACCTATGAAAGCGATTGTTACGCTCATCGCAATAGGTCTGGTGACGGGGTGTGCAGCACCGGGCGCTCCGACTGCTGGAGACAATTCAGGTGCTGAAGACGCGAGCGCAACGAAGTCGGCGTATTTGCCGGAGAGGCTGCTCAATCGCTTGCGTGAGGCCATGCCCGAGCTCACCGATGAACAGCTGCGCAATCTCGCACTGGCCGGCGGCGCGGGGTACGTGCTCTCTAAGAGTGGCTCGACCACTGCGACAAGCAATTCGCCGGTTATTCGCGATAAAAATATCGCGTTGTCACCGTCGGTCGCCATTTCGCTGGACAAAATCGTTGGCTGGGGCTCGTTGGCGGGTGTGGCTTACATGGTGCTCGATCCCCTGAATCCAAACTGGGAAATTGAGCAGGCAGCGTTCCCTAAAAACATGTATCACCTCTCCTTGAAAATGAAGCGCTACTACACTGGCGGAGCAGGTGAGGCGCGCATGGTCTTTCAAGAGCGTGCTAAAGAGCTAATGCGCCAAGGCGGTTTCGACGGTTTTACCATCGTCGAATATAACGAGAGCCTCGATTCCTCCGTGATCGGATCACAACGTCACGCGCGTGGCGTTATTCAGCTGACGCGCAGTTGAGCTACGCGTAGCTAAGTACGTACTTAGCGCTAGCCGGAAATCCCTGCGCTCGCCTTTAGCACTTGCTCCAGCGCCGTGAATCCTTGCTCGAATAAGTGGCTGAGTACGCCGCCGAGGAAGGGTAGAGAAAACATCAGCACCACATACCCGACCACCATGGTGACCGGGAAGCCGATAGCAAACAGGTTCAGGCTGGGGGCGATGCGGGATAACACGCCCAAGGCGATGTTGGCGATCAGTAGTGCCGCAATCAAGGGAAGGGAGAGTAGCAAGCCTGAGGCAAAAATGACCCCAGCCCAGCGCAACAGACTGGCGATACCGGCGGCGTGCATCACCTCCGGGGAAACAGGCAGCAGGCGGAAGCTTTCCACCAGTCCGGACAAGATCATTAAATGGCCATTGAGCGCGAGAAAAATCAGTGAGGTGATCAGCCCGAGAAATTCCGATAACACCGGTGTTTGACCCGCGTTTTGCGGGTCGTAGACCACCGCGAACGACAGGCCCATTTGCAGGCCGATCAACTCGCCGGCGGTGTCGACGGTGACGAAAGCCAGTCGCAAGGTGAAGCCCATCATCACACCAATCAGGGTTTCCTTTGCGAGCAGGGCGAGGCTGAGCCAGGAACCCGCTGGAATGGCCGGCATGGGCGGCAGGATGGGCACTAGCGCAAAGGTCACAGCCAGGCCAACGATGAGCCGAGTAGTGGTGGGCAATGCAGCGTTGTTGTAGATGGGCGCCGTGGCCATCAAGCCAAACACGCGGGCCATGGGGAAGAGGAAGGCCGCGAGCCAGGCACTGAGTTGTGCCGAGGTGACCGTAATCATCGGCAGATCATCGGGGCATCAGCGTCACGCATCCACTCAGCCGCTCACCCGATCAGGCTGGGAATGGCTTCGTACAGGCGGCGGATATAGTCCGTCATCATGGTGATCATCCACGGGCCGGCGAGTACCAGGGTAGCGAAAATCGCAATGAGCTTGGGCACGAAAGATAGTGTGGCCTCATTGATCTGCGTGGCCGCTTGAAAAATGCTGATGACCAAGCCCGTCGCCAGCGCGGCGAAAAACAAGGGAGCCGAAATGAGCAGTGTCAGCTCGATGGCATGACGACCAATATCAATCACAACGCCTGGGGTCATAGGTTCACTTTCCGAAAGTTCATCCGAAGCTTTGCACGAGCGAGCCGATTAGCAAGGTCCAGCCGTCGACCAGCACGAAGAGCATCAGCTTGAACGGCAGCGCCACGATCACTGGCGACATCATCATCATACCCATGGACATGAGTACAGAGGCGACGACCATATCGATGATCAGGAAGGGGATGAAAACGATGAAACCGATCTGAAAAGCCGTCTTCAATTCCGAGGTGACAAAGGCGGGAATCAACACGCGCAGCGGCACTTCATCAATGCTGGCCGGCGCGGGCAGTTTGGCAACTTTGGTGAAGGTCGCCAGATCGTTTTCGCGCACCTGTTTGAGCATGAATACGCGCAACGGTGCGGCGCCCTTGTCGAGGGCCTGCATGAAGGTAATCTTGTTTTCGGTCAGCGGAATATAGGCCTCGGTATAGATGCGGTCTGCCACCGGCGACATGATGAAAAAAGTCAGAAACAAGGCCAGCCCAACCAGGACCTGATTGGGCGGCGAGGTTTGGGTACCCAAAGCGTGACGCAGCAATGCCAGGACGATGATGATGCGCGTGAAGCTGGTCATCATCAGCAGCAGAGCCGGGATGAAGGTCAGACCGGTGAGCAGAAGCAGAGTCTGAATTGACAGGGACCACTGCGTGCCACCGCCCATGGGGGTGCTGGTAATGGCGGGCAAGGCTTGCGCCAGAGCGGCCCCGAGCGGCAGTATCGTCAGCGCCAGGCCGAGTACAACACCGAGCGTAACGCGGCGAGTCATACTCACGGCTGGCCTCCGCCGGCGCGACGTAAAAAGTCAGCCGCTGTGGGACGGCGTGTTTCTGCTGTCGTAGCGTTGTTTGTGGTGTTAGTAGCAGGGTTGGTTGTGGCTTGCCGCGGCACTTCCGCCAAGGGGGTGACGCGCCCGGGGGCGACGCCGAGCACGAGCCAGGTACTCCCGACTTCGACGATGACGACTCGCTCACGCGGGCCAACCGCCGTCGCCGTGACGACCTTGAGTAAACCGGATGCCGCACCGCGGCGTTGCGTAAGTTGCTTGATCAGCCACAAGGCCCCGACCATCAGTGCCAGGACGACGGCCAGACCCACTATCAGTTGCAGCAGATTGCCGCCAATATTCGGCGCGGGGGCGGCGACTGCCGAGGGGGCAGGGCTGGCGGCGGCTGTATTCGTTGGGGCGGCTGTGACGCTGCTTACTGAGCTTATGGGGGCTGCGGTGGGTGTTGTAGTGACCGCTGGCATCGTCGCTGAAGGTACGGCGGTGGGTGTCTTCACGCCGAGTGCAGTTTGTGCGGCAGTAAGCGGTGACAGGCTGACAAGCAGCGTCGCGCACAGCAGCGAATGAAACGCAGACCGGAATCGCTGAGAGAAACGCATGGCGGATAAGGAGTGGCAATAAACAGCAACAGACTAGCGCCGGCAAAAATTGCCGAAGCGCCAATCAGGGCGGTTTAGCGCTGATTGCTTAGTGCTTTTCTATGCCTTATTACCCGACGTTTGCAGCGGTTTAGCGGTGATTGAGCTTGCGCAGACGCTCTTGTGGGGTAATGATGTCGGTCAGGCGAATACCAAATTTTTCGTTCACCACCACGACTTCGCCCTGAGCGATGAGGGTGCCGTTGATCAGTACGTCCATCGGCTCACCCGCTAGGCCATCGAGTTCCACAACCGAGCCATGCGCCAGTTGCAGCAGATTGCGAATCGAAATTTTGGTGCGGCCCAACTCTACTGTCAGGGACACCGGAATGTCCATGATCATGTCAAAGCCTTGCGTAGCCACCTTGTCGGCACCGCCTCCAAATTGCTCGAAATTCACCGGTGTTGCCGAGGCCGCTTTGCTATCGACCTCGACTTGCTCGCCCATCGCGGCGGCCCAATCGTCTTCGGACACCTGATCTTCGGTTTGTTCTTCGTTTTCGCTCATGACGTGATCCTCGCTACGGCGCTTTACTGATTTTCTTCCGCCGCAAATTTTTCCAGCTTCAAGGCATATTGCCCATTGCGTACCCCATAGCGACAGTGCGCAACGTCTACGCCATCGACACTCAGGGGTACCAGTTCCGGTACATCAAGCGGAATGACATCACCCACTTTCATGTGGATGACATCACCGAATGAGGCTTTTGCCGAGCCCAAAATAGCCAGCAATTCAATCTCGGCGGTTTGCAACTGCTTGACCAGCGTGCCGGTCCAGCGCGCATCGCTCGACGCTTGTTCGCTGTGCATCGTGCTGTAAAGAATGTCGCGAATCGGCTCCACCATCGAATACGGCAAGCAGAAGTGCATGTCTGCGGTATTGCCAGAGAGCTCAATCGTGAACGTCACCGCAATCACCACTTCGGAGGGGGTAGCGATATTGGCAAACTGGGTGTTCATTTCAGAGCGGATGTACTCGAACTTGATGTCGTACACCGGTTTCCAGGCTTTTTCATATTCGGCAAACACTACGC
The DNA here is from genome assembly GCA_964521935.1 of uncultured Propionivibrio sp. GTDB lineage: Bacteria > Pseudomonadota > Gammaproteobacteria > Burkholderiales > Rhodocyclaceae > JADJEF01. Next base: position 2,417 of record CAZFSH010000066.1, on the reverse strand, counting down.
CCAGCAAGCCCTGGATGATGCGTTGCTCGGTCGCCGTGAAGTCACGGCCCTCGACGCGGGTGTGGAAGCGTCCATCGCCGCCAAACATGTTGTCCACCACCAGAAACACGAGGTTAGGATCGAAAACCACCAGGCCGGTACCGCGTAGCGGTTTGGCTTGAATCAAGTTCAGATTGGTGGGGACGACCAGGTTACGGATGAACTCGCTGTATTTCTGTACGCGAATCGGGCCGACTGAAATTTCACAGCTGCGGTGGATATAGTTAAACAGGCCGATACGCAGATAACGGGCATAGCGCTCGTTAATAAGCTCCATGGTCGGCATGCGACCACGGACGATACGTTCTTGCCGCCCCAGGTCATAGGTTTTGATGCCACCCGATTCCTCTTCTTCAGGAACGTCATCAGGCTCACCCGTGACGCCCTTGAGCAGCGCATCAACTTCTTCCTGGGAGAGAAAATCCTGACTCATGTGTCGTCAACAGAACCAGGTTTACTGAATGATGAACGTGGTGAACACAACGGCCTGAACAGGGGCCTCGGCGTCAACATCGGGGCCGGGCTCTTCCTCGTGGGTAGCGGCAGCACCTTTCTTTTTCTTTGGCGGATGCAGGGTATGGTTCACTGCATCGCGAATCTGCCAGGCCAGCATTTCTACGCCTTTGGAATTATTCAAATCCGAGGCTTTTTTGGAAAGCAGCAGCAAGGTGATCTTGTGTTTGAGTTCAGGCTCTGCGGCTTTGATGGCGTCGGCGCCGTGGGCGTCGAGCAGTTTCATTTGTGTATCGACCTGTAAATAGGCATCGCCATCTTCTGCCGCCAGCTTCACGGTAAAGGGCTTGTCGAACTTGTAAAAAGTGGGGGCCGCGGCATGGCCGTCTTTGCCTTCTTTCGCTGCGCCCTTCTTCTTTTCGGTCTCGGAGGTTTGCTCTTCTTCAATCGGGTCGCCGTTTTCGTCGAGCTTCGGCTTCTTCATCATCATGTAGCCGATGACGCCGCCAATGATGAGTACCAGGACGACAACGCCAATAGCGATGAACATGATCAGCTTCTTCTTGCTCTTTGGCGCGGCTTCACCTTCGGGTGCAGCGTCGGCCTTGTCTTTTTTTTCTGACATCTTGTTCTCCTGTTTCGCTTGCGCGACCTAACTCGTCACGGTATGAACGACTGTGCTGGCAGCGTGGGGAAACGCGCGATTTTGGCAAAAGGTTTCCGCTGGTGCGTCATGCAACTTGTACCACACTACCCCAACTCCACCCTGCCGATTGTAACTAACGGCGGTTTCGCTGAACAACTTTAAGTAAGCGGTGTATCTATCTGAGTTTATGTGATTAAGCGAAGATATCCACCATGCCATTGCGCGCCCCAGGGCGACCCAGGTTCATGCTGCCGGCACTATTTACGCTATTTTCAGGTGCAGACACGGTCTCGGTGAGGGCGCCCAGTCGGCTATGGCTATGGCCAGTGCCGTTATTGCCTGCCTGCTGCTGTCCGGATGACTGCGCCCCCACATCGGCTTGCCCCAGATTCATGCCTGAACTGGCCATGATTTCCCGCAAGCGAGGCAGCGAGTTTTCAATCATCTCGCGCACAGCCGCATTGGGCGAGGTGAAGACTGCGTTGGCCTGGTCGCCGGAGACCGTTAGCGATACTTCAATGCGCCCGAGTTGTGGCGGGTTGAGCACCAGTTCGGCCTGCTGTTTTTGGCTGGTGACCATCCAGGTCATCTTGTCACCCAACTCATTGCTCCAGTTCGGGTGTCCCGCGGCATGCTCCATGTGCACAACATTGGCGCTACGGTCGGTCGCCTGCGTGGCGCTAGACGTGTGCTGCCCGGCGTTTTCTTGTACGCGGTTCAGCAGTTGCGCGAAATCCGGCTCAGTGTTCGCTTTGCTCTGGCTGGCAGATCCGGCATCACTGTCGGCAGCAATTGCCGTTTCGCTCATTGCCGTTGCCGCCGGTGTGTCAGTGGCGCTGAGCAAGGGGTTTGTGTCGGCAGCCCCACCTGCTCCATCTGCCGATAGGGCAACACCGTCCAGCTTGGTTTCACTGCTGGCGCTGCCGATCGTGGCGCTGGCATCGCTACCTGGGCGGCCTTTGCCCAAGCCTGATGAGAGGGCTTGGCTCAATGCGCCAGCCTGGCTGGCCAACGCGGCATTGCTGGCCGTGCTTTCGCCTGCATTTATTGCGCTACCGGGAAGCAACTGCATCAATATCGAGGCAATAGGCGACCCAGATGGAATCTCCTCTCCCGCCTCGTCGGCACTGTTTTTTTTCTGATCGTCCTTGCTGCGCTCGGCCGTCTTGGGTGCCTGGCTCGGCGTCGTTGCGGGGGGGGGGGCGGAGGCCGTTTCGGGGGCGGATTCTTTCTCGTTTTGGCGGGGGGCGTTTTGGGTGCGCCCGGCCGAACAGGTTTA
>CAZFSH010000065.1:7751-11831 GCA_964521935.1 uncultured Propionivibrio sp. | reverse complement strand
CAATCTGACGCTCCTTTAGAAATTGCCGAATGGCTTCAGCGCGCTTTTCCGCGACAGAATCCGTCACGCGTGCGATCTGATCAAGGCGCACTCGCCGCCCGTCGTATAACGGGATATCCAGTGCCGCCAACTCCTGCATGCTGGTCACGCTACCCAAGGTGCGCAAGGACTGTTCAATGCCGCCAATATCAGCACGCCCGCCCGGCGCATCCTGCTGCACCGAACGCAAGCGCCGCGAAATATCACCCGCCGTGACACCCAGTGACATCATGCGCACCGGATCAAGCTCGATGCTGATTTCGCGGCTGACACCGCCGACGCGCGTGACCGAACCGACGCCGCGCACACTGAGCATGGCCTTGGTGATGGTGTGATCAACAATCCACGACAAGGCTTCTTCGTCCAGCGTCGCGCCCTCGCCAGCTGCCACGGTGTAGGTCAATATCGGACTACCGGCAAAATTGACCCGCGAAATAATCGGCTCATCAATCGCGCCCGGCAAATCGGCACGCGCTCGGGAGACAGCATCACGCACATCATCGATGGCTTCCTGTGTCGGCTTTTCGAGGCGGAATTCGATGGTAATCAGCGCCGTGCCCTGACTGACCTTGGTGTAAATGTGCTTGATTCCCTGCAAGGTCGCCAAGCTGTTTTCCAGCTTGCGCGCGACCTCAGTCTCCATCTGCGCCGGGGCCGTACCGGGCAAGGTGGTCAACACCGTCACCATAGGCAGATCAACATCGGGGAACTGCTGATTTTTCATGGCCTTGAAGCCAAGAATGCCAATCAGGCTCAACAAAATAAACAGCAGAATCGCCGGCAAGGGCGAGCGAATGGAATATGCAGAAATATTCATGATGCTTACCGCGCGGCCTCAGCCTCAACGCGCACCAGATCACCGTCGGTAAGAAAACCCGCGCCCGTGGCGACCACACGTACTGCCGGGCCAAGACCGGCCATGACCGCAACGCGATCCGCCTGACGCTGGCCCAAAACCAGCTTGGTCGCGCGCACTTGCGCCGTGCCACCGGAGCTGAGTTTTTCCAGCACATAGGCATAGGCAAAGCCATCGCGGAGCAGCACTGCGGTTTGCGGCAAGGTCAGCACCTCGCCTTTACTCACTTCAATATCGCCGCGGACAAACATCCCAGCACGAATGGCATCACCGGGTTTGATGATGTCAATATAGGCCATCGCGTTGCGGGTTTTGGGATCTACGCTAGGCGACACATTACGTACACGCCCGGTTAACTCAGCGCCGGCAATCGTTTTCATACGCGCGGTCATGCCTGGCTTCAACAATCCCGACTGGGCTTCAGATACTTCCGCACGCCATTCCAATCGTCCCTGGCGAATGAGCCGAAACAATTCTTGACCCTGCGCAGTGAGCGAGCCGACAGTCGCCGCACGCGCCGACACCACGCCATCATCCGGTGCGAGAACACGCGTCTGCCCCAAGCGCACCGTAGCCACCTGCACTGCCGCCTGCGCAGACGCATGGCGTGCCTGCGCCGTCATGAGTGCGGTGTCGTATTGGATTCCTTGCTGCGGACTGTAAAACCCCTTTTCACGCAAACTTTTTGCCCGCTCAGCGTTGGCCTGGGCTTCAGCTAACAAGGCTTCGGCTTCCGACAGCCCCGCTTTAGCTTGGGCCAGATCAGCACTGGCGGTATCGTCGGCAATTCGCGCCAAAAGCTGCCCCTTGCGTACGCGATCCCCCACCTGCGCCGTAACGGCAACAATGCGCTGCCCGGCCATCTCACTACCAATCACCGACTCCTGCCAGGCCACCACTTCGCCAGATGCGGGTACCAGTTGCGGCCAAACTTCCTTTTGCGGAGAAATGGCGTTCACCGTAAGTGCCGTTTTTTGCGCCGCAGCGGCTTTCATCGTATCAGTGCTCTCTACCGCGTGCGCCGCAGCCGCACAGAACACTATCAAGCTGGTTACACAGCGCGTCGCAGCGCGCAATTCAACGAAAGGCATCGGGGATTCCTTGCTGGTCAATATTAGGCAACAGGCATTATGGACTGCCAGCTCACGACAAACTCACGACAACTCAAGGCAAGCGACCGGACCGCGCGCGAATCGCGCAAAGACGCTGCATCATCGCCGGGCGCGGATAGGTCACCTCGCCCTGCTCGAAAGCGAGAACATGCATACGGTGGCGCACCAGATCGAGTAACTCACCAGAGCGCAGCAAAAAAGCAGGATTACTCGGGCGACCAAACTGTTCATTGCCAACCATGAAGGTTTCGTAAATCAGCACGCCCCCTTGTTCAAGCACCTTGACGATATTGGGCAGCAGCGGACGCCAGAGAAAATTGCTCACCACCACCGCGTCGAATACCTCCGTGAAATAAGGCCATGAGCCAGCTTCCAGATCAGCCTGGCGGGTCATGATGCCATCAATGCCAGCGAGTGACGCCAAGACATCGGCGTCGCGATCAACCGCTTCGACGCGATGACCCATGCTGGCGAGCATTCGCGCATGCCGACCGTTCCCGCAGGCCAGATCAAGCACCCGCCCGGCCTCGGGAATGATCGCGGCAAAACGCTGCACCCAGGGCGAAGGGAGCAATGTAGCGCAGGTCGGCGAAGCGACTGTTGTCGGCAGATTGATGTTCATCAGTAATCCTAGTGTGGGAAATCTGTGGCTCGGGTATGATTTTGACCCAAATGAGCCCCCCTCCCACAGTTCCTTCCTCCATTCCGTCGACGGCACCTTCCGTGATGCGCTCTCCGTCCTCGTTGCATGAACCGAGAGAGGCCCGTGGCAGCATGCTCTCTGATACGGAACTCGCCTATGGTCGCTTTGTACCTATGCGCTTCCTCCAGCTGATGGGGCTGAACGACATTCGTCAGGTGGAATTAGGGCAGCAAGTTGAACGCAAGATGACCGTACTGTTCTCGGACATCCGCGACTTCACCTCCCTCTCCGAGGCGATGAGTCCACAGGAAAACTTTAACTTCCTGAACTCGTACCTGATGCAAATGGAGCCGGTCATCGCGGCCCATGGCGGCATCATCGACAAATACATCGGCGACGCCATCATGGCCTTGTTCCCGGACTCACCCGATGCAGCGGTTCGTGGCGCGCTGGCCATGCTCGCCAAACTGGACGAGTACAACACCGGCCGCGAGCGAGCCGGCTATCGTCCGATCCGCATCGGCATAGGCATCAACACCGGTATTGTGATACTCGGGACAGTGGGTGGCGTTGGCCGCATGGATGGAACGGTGATCGGCGATGCCGTCAATCTCGCAGCGCGCCTGGAGCGCCTGACGAAAGAGTACAAAGTGCCGCTCCTGATCAGCGAATACACCTTGTACAGCTTGGAAAACCCCGAGCCCTACTCGATCCGCTTTCTTGACCGTACACGCATTCGTGGCAAGCAAGACAACCAGTCCGTGTTTGAGGTCTTTGATGCCGACCCGCCGACGCTACGCATTGCCAAGCGGGAAACCCGCAAGCACTTTGAGCAAGCGTTGGCCTGTTATCACCTTGACGATATTGCCGGCGCCCGCCTCGAGCTTTCTGCGGTGCGCGAGGTTGCGCCCGATGATGTCGCTGTCGAAGTCTATCTGGCACGTTGTGCGGAGCGTGAAGCAGCCATCCTGGCTGGCACCGCCCACGGCAATGAGCTGACCCAGGAGTGGCGCGAGGAGCTGCGCATTGGCGTCAACCGTATTGACCGCGCCCACGAAAATCTGCTGGCCGACATGAATGCGCTGGCGCGTGCGGTACACGTGGGCACACTCAACCTGGCACCACCGCTGCTCGCGCAGATCCAGTTCTCGGCCGCCGCAGCCTTCACCGTGGAAGAAGAACTGATGCACGATACCGGTTACCCGTTCATCGTGCTGCATGCGCGCCAACATCAGCGTTTTTTTGAATACTTCAGCGAGCTGCGTAACGAAATCGAGAGCGGCAAAGATAGCAACCGCTATCTTGCCTTTCGTATCAAACGCTTGCTTACTGACTGGCTGATCAATCACATCCTCAACGCTGATCGGCATTTTGGTTTTTTCCTGCGCAATCAATCCGAACACGGCGCGATGGGTCCGGCGGACTGATTC